>NZ_JBEZFH010000057.1:0-36308 GCF_040649355.1 Sphaerisporangium sp. NPDC049002
GGCGCCCTCCACTCGGGAGGGCGCCCGGCCCTGTGCTTTCGCTATCGCCGCCCGCCGCGGATCCGGCGCCGTCGCCGGCCGGGCGAGCGGTCAAGGACTGGTGTGCGAGGAAGGGACGGCTGGGCACGGTCTCCCGTGCCTACACATTGAAGATGCTCACTCCTCCGGGCCCGACCAGCAGGCCGACCACGATCAGTACCACGCCCCACAGGATGTCACGGCGTGCCAGGAGGACGTAGATGCCAGAGATGACGAGGACGACTGCGAGGATCCACAACAAGGTAGCCATGACCAGGCCGCTGCCCGGGAGCCGGACCGCTAAACGAGACCGGAACGGCGGGAAGATCGCGTTCGGATAGCTACGGCCACGGGCCGCCCGGGGTGGCGGGCCGGGCCGGGCCGGACGGAACGGCTCAGAGCGAGCGGGCCGGACGGGGGGTGAGGCTCAGAGCGAGCGGGCCGGACGGGGTGAGGCGACCCCCTCGATCTCCACCAGCAGGTCGTCCCGGCAGATGTCCACGTTGGTGTACGCCACGTCGGCGTGTCGCGCGAAGGCGGAGGAGCACATCCGGCGCACCAGGTCGACGTCCGCGTCGTGCTTGACGTACACCTTCACGGTGTGGAGGTCGTGGAGCGTGAGGTCCGCCCCGATCCCGTACCTCGCGAGGTTCTCCCCGCTCACGAGCGCGGCGATGTTCTCCAGGGTCGTGGCGCACTGCCTCTCGACGTCGCCCCGGTGGACGGTCTCGTGCCCGATGATGCCGGCGGTTCCCGAGACGAAGAGATGGTCAGGCCGGTCCGCCCGGCCCGTCGACAGGTACGTCGCCCGCGCGAAGCTCGGCGCCTTGATCCCGTACCGGCGGGGATACTGGTACGCCGGGATCTGGCGGGGGTTCTCGATGTTCGTCACGCTCGCCGAGCGGCAGGCGAGGAAGTAGAAGGCTATGCCGCCACCGTGGTTGCCCACGCAGGTGGCGGCGGGGATGAGCGTCCCCGAGACCTCGTGCCGCTCGAACGCCGACGCGCGGCCCCTGCAGAACCGCCCGTACACGTCCTGACCCTGGTCGTCCACGACGTTGATCCGGTCGACCATGTTCCAGACGCGCACGACGCTCGGGTAGCCGAGCAGTCCCAGGAGCTCCAGCGCCGCCAGATCATCATCGGTCCCGTCTGCCGGAATTGATCCGGACTCCAGCATGGTCGCCGGAACCCTCGCCGCTCATCTTCCAAATTGCGGCCACAATCGCCGGTGAGGGCGGCTGGACCCGGCCACATAAACGCTTTTTCGGAGAAGACGGGTAACGCCGCGTCTGAAATTCTCGGCGAAGCAGGCCGGGTTCTCAGCGTCTCAGCGGAGACACGCACGTGGCCCTCTCGGCCCTGTTCCGTCCAGTCTCATGGAGTCACGACTTCTGTGGGGAATCGGCTCACTCACCCGAAGGTTCTCACTGATGACGCAGCAACTCGTTGAGCGTTATGGCGACCGCATTTTCAACCACGTCACCACCACCGAGGACGAGCGTCTGAGCGCGCTCGCGGAGGAACTGGACCCGGCGTCGTTCCGGAGGCTGGAGTCCCTGCCCGTGCGGTCCGACTGGCGCTGCCTGGAGCTCGGCGCCGGTACAGGAACCGTGGCCCGCCGGCTCGCCGACCGCTGTCCCGCGGGCAGCGTCACCGCCACCGACCTGGACCTCCAGCTCGTCCAGAGCCGGCGTGAGGAGCAGGCCAACCTGCGATGGTTGCACCACGACCTGACGCGCGACGACTTCCCTCCCGCGTCCTTCGACTTCATCCACGCCCGCTATCTGTTCTGCCACCTGCGCAGCCGGGAGCCGGACCTCGCCCGGGTCGTGAGCTGGCTGGCCCCCGGCGGATGGCTGATGCTGGAGGAGCCGGCCGCCTTCCCCATCGAGTCCTCGCCGCACCCGGCCTACCGCGCGACCGGCATGGGGGTCTTCACGGTCCTGGCCGAGCGGATCGGCACGGACTGCCGGTGGCCCCGCGCCCTGCACGACGACGTGAGCGGGCTGGGGCTGGAGGACGTCGAGATGGACATCGCCTGCTCGGTCGTCGGCGGTGACCTGCCGATGTCCCGCTTCTGGCGGCTGACCATCGAGCAACTGGACCCGGCCCTGCGTGCCATCGAGGGGATCACCCCTGCCATGATCGCCGAGACCCGGGCACTGCTCCGCGACCCGGGGTTCCGCGACCTGGGCATGGCCACCATCGCCGTGTGGGGTCGCCGGCCGGGCATCCCCGCCCGGCCCTGACCGCGCCCGGACGGCACGGCGCCGCTCCCGCGTGACCTGCCCGGCGCCGGCCAGGTGGTGTCACACGGTCAGATCATTCGTCCTCGCACTCGTCGTCGGGGGCGGCTGTGTCCACCTCCGGCTCCTTCGTCTTCGTGGAACCCGGCTTCCTGGGCTTCTTCGGTACGACGACGATGATCTGGAGGTGGATGTTGCACACCTTGGCGTGCCTGCACAGCGCGTTCTGAACGGCGGTCGACCCGCCCGCGGTGCTGGCCGAGGTGTGCTGGTAGCCGTGGTTGCTGGAGGGGCTCTTGAGGGAGATGATGTTGCGGTTGCGGGTGCCGTTCCCGTCGTGGCTGCGCACCCCGCCGCGGTCGTCGTCATCGCCGCCGCCGTCTCGTTCCGTGTGCCGCGTCTGAGGGCGCGCCGTGCCGGCGCTCGCCGCGGTCGGCGCGATGACCCCGATGAATGCGGTCGAAGCGGCTATACCGGCAAGAATGCACACGGCAACCGTTCTGATTGTGAGAACTCTTTTATCATGCTGACAAATCATCGTTTGTCGCCCCCCGCTGCATCGGACTGAGTCCGGGCAGGAAGTGCTTCGACCCGGACCCGATCGTCAACATACCGTCGATCGGGGCGTAGGTCGCGTTCCCGGTGATTCACCCGCAGATTATTACCGCATCATTGCCCTGGGTAGTAGTGAAATCCGTCAAAATCCCCGTTGGAATGATGAACAGGGAAATAGACGGCTCTACGAATCGGGCATTCTCCGCGAGACGCTATTTCTGGAGGTGCATCCGGGCCCTCTGCGAGATGTTGCAGAAGCGGTGCTTCTTCTTGCAGGCGGCCGACTGAGTGTGGCTGTTTCCGCCGAAGGTCGTATTCGACACGTTCTGCAGCCCGGTGATGATGGTGGGACTGAGGATCTCGGAATAGCTCTTGTTGAACCTGCCGTTTCCGCTGCGCATGTAGATGTGGCCGTGGTCGTCGGCCGGGACGGCCGCCGGCGAGCCCCGGTGGCCCGCCACCGCGCTCGCGCTCGCCTGCGACGGCGACGCGAGAGCCCCCGCCGCCGCGATCACCAGCGCGGCCAGCGTCAGCCGTCGCACGTGGACGAGCACATCGGCACGCGGTCTCTCCGTACGGTGACGAATCATCTCGCTGGGCACCTGCCCCTTCGGGTCCTTATGGCGGCGGACACGTCCGTTGGTCTGCATATGGGCGATGTCAGCCTCCATACCCGCGACCGAGATCAGGTCCCTCTCCGAGTGATCGACGGCGCAGATGATTACCTGGCCTTTGTCATCAAATGCCGACAGGCGGTGGCGGCCGGTGCGATCAGATTCCGGCGGCGGCCGGGGTCGTAAGATCAGAACACGCATCAACCAGACGTATTCGCGTCGTCACCTTATGCTGTGGCCTATCGGGGATGCCCCCTCTCGGCGTGACCGATGAGATCTCTGCTCGGCGACGACCCGGCGCTGATTCAGAAGGGCGTTCGGCCGGGTCGCCATCGTCTGGACAGACGACCAATCGAACGTGAGGGACGGCATGGCAGTTAAGGGCGGCCAGTGCGGCAGATGCCGCGGAGTTCTCACCGCTATCGATCCCGGGCGTTACACCCTGGTCCGGGCCCGGCTCATCCTCACCCACGGCTACTGCCGGTGCGCCGGCGAGTGGGCCGACGCCTCGACGCCCCCGGGAGGCGCCCAAGTGGACGCTCCCACCGCGGGCCGGGGGCTCATCCGGTCGCGGCCGTACACGAGCCCCTCCGGCACGGCGGCCCAGCGTCTTTGACCGCCCAGCGCCCCTGACCGGCCGGGGGAGCCGGGGCCGGTCGGGAAGTCGGGGCCGGTCGGAATCGGCGGTCGCTCGGAATCGGCGGTCGCTCGGAATCGGGGGTCGCTCGGTCGTCAGGCGCCGGGCGCGACCGGCCGTTCCCCCGCGAACACCACGGCGCGCCGCCGGATCTGCTCGGCCCTGGCGTGGTGGGAGTGGTCGTCGCAGGCGGTGTCCCCCGAGACCCTCACCGCCCCCGCCATGACGGCGTGGGAGTCGGCCAGCCGCTCGTGCACCTCGGCGAGCGTGGCACAGGCGACCTGGACTTGCGCGTGGAGCGTCTCCAGCCGCCGCTCGGTCTCCTGCCTCAGCCGTGCGGACCGTTCGAGCACCGAACGCATGGACAGCCGGGACGCCGGACCGGCCTGTGCCGCAGGCCCCGGACCTGTCGCCGTGTCCACGGCCGGTACCGCCGCGTCCGTACGCGTCAGGGAGGCGCGGGCGCCGGCACCCGCCCGGGTGGAGCACTCGCGCCCGAGGCGGCGGTAGACCTGGACGTGCCGGTACAAAACCTGCGGCGGGCCGGCCTCCCGCTCGATCCACTCGCGGGTGATGATCTGCGGGAAGCCGGGGTCCTGCGGCGACCAGAGCAGGCCGAGCAGCTTCGCGACGTTCGGGGAGGCGGCGATCACCAGCTTGCCCCCGTACCCCCGCAGGTCGGCGTGGGTACGGGCCAGCACTCTGGCCCCGGCGAGGTCACAGAACCGCAGCTCGCCCGCGTTCACGAGGATGTGGAGGACCCCGCCGGCCACCAGACGGCGCAGGGCCGTTTCGAGGCGGTCGCAGTTGGAGGCGTCCACCTCACCCGTCAGCGTCACCAGGGCCGTGTCCGCGTGACGGTGAACAAGATGGACCGACATATCCATTGGGCCTCAAATCATGAAAAAGAATTTTGCTCGGTTCCCAGGTTCAATGTTAGGCGCACGAGGTATGAAACGTCATCGATTGGATATTGGCCTGATGTGGCAGACCCGAACGCGCGTGACCTGGTCGTCGTCGCGGCCTCGGCGGGCGGTGTCGAAGCCCTTCGCGACCTGCTGGCCGCGCTGCCCTCCGACCTCGCCGCCGCCGTCCTCATCGTGCTGCACGTCCCCTCGCGGGGGAGCAGCGCGCTGGCCGGCATCCTGGACCGCGCCGGACCGCTGAAAGCCGCCGTCGCCGGCGACGGCGAGCCCCTGCGGCACGGCCGCGTCTACGTGGCCCCTCCCGACCACCACCTGCTGGTCCAGGGCGGCGCCGTGAGGCTGTCGCGAGGACCACGGCACAACGGTCACCGGCCGGCCGCCGACCCCCTGTTCCTCAGCGCCGCACTGGAGGGCGGTCCCCGTACGATCGCCGTGGTGCTCAGCGGCACGCTCGACGACGGAGCCAGGGGATGTGCCGCCGTGGAGCGGCACCACGGCGCCGTCGCCGTGCAGGACCCCAGGGAGAGCGCGTTCGAAGGCATGCCCAGGGCGGCCATCGCGGCGACGACGACCGCCGAGGTCATGACGGTGAGGCGGATCGCCGAGTGGATCGCGCGGCAGAGCCGGAGAACCACCACACCGGAGGCGCCCATGCGAGACGCGGAAGTGGAGCGGGAGGTGTCCCTCTTCCTCGTGCAGGGCACCGCCGAGCCGCCGGAGGGCACGTTCAGCGGGGTCAGCTGCCCCGAGTGCGGCGGGCCGGTATACGAGGCGTCGACAGGGTCCGATCCGCGTTACGAATGCAGGCTCGGCCACGGCTGGTCCTCCGAGAGCATGGTGGCCGGCCACTCCGAGTCCGTGGAACGGGCGCTGTGGGTGGCGATCCTCCGCCTGGAAGAGCGGTTGCGGCTGCTCGAACGCATGATCCGGCGCGCGCTGGAGCAGGGGCGGAAGTACTCCTCGGAGCACATGATCGAGGAGGTCGAGCAGACCAAGGAGGCGCTGCGGACCATGCGGACGCTTCAATCGCGTATCGGCGAGCCCGGTGGTGACGTTGTCCTCCCATGACGCTCGCCGGCGGGCCTAGGCTGGACCCCCGTGACGCCCGGCCAGGACCGCGAATTCAACGATCTCCTATTTATGCTGAGGGAGACGCGTGGCTTTGATTTTTCCGGATATAAGCGCACTACTCTCATGCGCCGAATCAGCCGGCGGCTGGAAGCGCTCAAGCTACGGGACTACGGGGAATATCGCGACTATCTGGAGCTCGAACCCGAGGAGTACAACCGGCTGTTCGACAGTCTGCTGATCAACGTCACCGGCTTCTTCCGCGACCCCATCGCCTGGCAGACCCTGCGCGGCATCGTGGTGCCGTCCTTGCTGGCCAGCAAGGGAGGGAGCGCCCCCATCCGGGTCTGGAGCGCCGGGTGCGCCACCGGCGAGGAGGCCTACAGCCTGGCGATGGTGCTGGCCGAGGAGCTCGGCATGGAGCAGTTCCGCCAGCGGGTCAAGATCTACGCCACCGACCTCGACGAGAAGGCGCTGCACGTCGCCCGCGCGGCCGTCTACAGCGAGCGCAGCCTTGACGAGGTTCCCGCCGATCTGCGCGCCACCTACTTCGAGCCGGTCGAGGAGGGCTTCGCCTTCCGGCGTGACCTGCGACGCCAGCTGATCTTCGGCCGCAACGACCTGACGCGGGACGCGCCGATCTCCCGGGTCGACCTGCTGCTGGCCCGCAACACCTTGATGTACTTCAACTCCGAGACGCAGCGCAGCATCGTCCGTCGTTTCCACTTCGCGCTGTCCGATCCCGGCTACCTGTTCCTCGGCAAGGCCGAGATGCTGCTGAACCACAGCGACAAGTTCGAACCGGTCGATCTGCGCGTGCGGGTGTTCAAGAAGGTCGGAGCGTCACCGATCGGTGCACGGGCACCATGGGGAGGCGGCACCATGTCGCCGAATCGGCAACCACGAGACTTCGCGCTCCAGGCCGCGGCGCTCGCCTCCGGGCCGGTCGCCCAGATCGTCATCGACCGTGTGGGGAACGTCGCCCTGGTGAACTCCCGCGCCGAGATGCTGTTCAACCTCAACCCGCGCGACATCGGGAAGCCGTTCCAGGACCTTGAGGTCTCCTACCGGCCCGCCGAGCTGCGTTCGGTGATCGAGCAGGTGCGCCTGGAGATGCGGCCCGCCGATCTCCAGGACGTCACCTGGCACCGGCCGAGCAACAAGGAGGCGCGGGTCTTCGACATCTCCGTCGTCCCGCTCCTCGACCGGCCGGGCGGCGAGCTGGCGGGCATCGGCATCAACTTCCACGACGTGACGCACTACCGCCGCCTCCGTGACGAGCTCCAGGCGGCGAACAGGGAGCTGGAGCACGCCTACGAGGAGCTGCAGTCGCTGAACGAGGAGCTGGAGACCACCAATGAGGAGCTCCAGTCGACCAATGAGGAGCTGGAGACCACCAACGAGGAGCTCCAGTCGACCAACGAGGAGCTGGAGACCATCAACGAGGAGCTCCAGTCGACCAACGACGAGCTCCAGCAGATCAACGACACGCTCAACTCCCGCAGCGAGCAGCTCGACCAGGCCAACGACTTCGTCTCCTCCGTCGTGCGCAGCCTGGGCGACGCGGTGGCGGTGGTCGACGCGGAGCTGCGGGTGCTGGTCTGGAGCGCGGGCGCCGAGGACCTGTGGGGACTGCGCCGCGACGAGGCGATCGGCCGCCGGCTGACCGAGCTGGACATCGGCCTGCCTGTCGCGGCGTTCCTGCCCCAGCTGCGCCTCCCGGCGGACACGGCCGGTCCCGACCTCGGGAGCCGGCGCGCCACCGCGATCATCGTGGACGCCGTGAACCGGCGCGGACGGCCCGCCCGCCTCAAGGTCGAGCTTTCCCGGCTGTACGCCGAGGACGGGTCGCTCCGGGGGATCATCCTGGTGATGAACGTCCTCCCCGAGGAGTGAGCGCCTTGCTCCGGGGCCGCCCCGCGAGGCGGGCCGCCGGGCCGGAATCCCTCGCGTGTACGCCGTTCATTCGAGGATGTCACCCGCCGGGAGGGTGATGTCACCCGCCGGGAGGGTGAGGACGAAGCGCGTGCCGCCGGTGTAGCCGGTGTCCAGCTCGATGTTCCCGCCGTGGTAGGCCATGATCTTGCGGCACAGCGCGAGCCCGATGCCGGTGCCCCCGTACTGGTCGCGGTTGTGCAGCCGCTGGAAGATGAGGAAGATCTTTTCGGCGAAGCGCGGCTCGATGCCGATGCCGTTGTCCGCCACGGTGATCCGCCACTGGGCCTCGTCCCGCTCGGCCTCGATCAGGACCACGGGCACGCGGTCCGGGTGGCGAAACTTCAACGCGTTGCCGATGAGGTTCTGCCACAGCATGGCCCACTGGGTCGGGTCGCCGCTGATCACCGGGAGGTCGCCCACCTCGACCCGGCCGCCGGAATCCTCCAGCCGGGCGCCGAGGTTGCGCAGGGCGAGGTCCACCGCGTCGTTGAGCTTCAGCCGCACCGACTCGGTGTTGACCCTGCCGATGCGGGAGAAGTTGAGCAGGTCGTTGATGAGCACCTGCATCCGCTTGGCGCCGTCGACGGCGAAGTGGATGTACTGCCTGGCCCGCTCGTCGAGGTGGTCGGCGTAGCGCTGCTCCAGCATCTGGGTGAAGCTGGCGACCTTGCGAAGGGGTTCCTGCAGGTCGTGGCTCGCCACGTAGGCGAACTGCTCCAGCTCGCTGTTGGAGCGCCTGAGCTCCTCGGCCTGCTGGGCGAGCAGCCCGCGGGACTGGCGGGTCTCCTCCAGTTCGGTGACGATGCGCCGCCGCATCGCCTCAATGTCGCCGGCCAGCGCCGCGACGTCGGCAGGGCCCCCGGTGTCCACGTGGTGGTCGAAGTCGCCCGCCGTGACCCTGCGCGAGGCCTCGCTCAGCCGCGTCAGCGGCCGGAACACCACCAGCCGCAGCAGCAGCGCGAGCGCGAGGGTGATCAGCAGGAAGACCACCACGATGGTGACGAAGGAGAGGTCCCTGAAGGTTCTGGCCGAGGCCAGGTCGGCGCGGGCGTCCTCGCGGGCGCGGGCCCAGGCCGTCTCCTGGGCGGTCAGCGCGGCGCGCAGGGCGTCGAAGGCGTGCCTTCCGGCCTCGGTCTGGTCGCCGGGCACGCTGTCGGCACCCTGGCTCCGGACGTACGCGATCATCGGCTCGGCGTGCCGCGCACGCCAGTCGGCGCTCAGCCGCTCGATCTCGTCGAGCTCACGCAGCGCCGGCGCGCCGGGCGCCAGCTCGCGGATGGCCGTGGCGGCCTGCCTCTCGGTCACCTGCCCGCGCCGGTACGGTTCGAGGAACTCGTCCTTGCCCGAGAGCAGGAAGCCGCGCAGGCCGGTCTCCTGGTCGAGCAGGCCGGTCTGGACGCGCTCGGCCTGGAGCCTGGCGGGGGAGATCACATCGGTCAGCCGGTTGGAGACCTGCGTGGTTCGCCGCAGGACCGCCGAACCCGCCACGGTGGACACGCCCAGCATGACGACCATCACGACGAGCACCAGGTTGAACCAGGCCTGAGCGCTCCAGCGCACGCTCACACAATGTCCGGCGCGGTCTCAGCGGTGGCGAACATGCCGGAATCGTAGCGACATCGACGATTGCCAGCCCACTTGGCCCACGCGTGGCCGCGGCGACGCCGCCTGTGGCCGGACGCCTCCCGGATGAGGTGGACGGAAGATCGTCAACCTTGGGGGTGATGCGGGATCAGCCGCGAGGGGGAATCGCCCTGAATACTGCATCTTTACCCTCAAATTATCCGCTTTGTCCGCGCGTGACGGTTACCCATAACCGTTCTTAAACGCGCTCGCACCCCCCGCCCGCCGGGTCACGGCGTTCCGGGCCGCTCTCGTGTCATGCCGTGGGGGCACGGCCGGGTCAACGTTGCCCGGAATGCCCGCCGGAGCCGGGTGCGGCGCCGTTCGCGAAGACCCGGTGCGTGGGCTACCGCCGAGAGAGATGATCGATGAGACCGAGTCGAAGAGGTGAAGGCCGCCGCCGCAGGGGAGCGGCCCGGCTGTCCCGGGCGCTCGCGGCGATGCTGACGCTCGTGGTGACGGCGACCCTGCTCCACGGGGTCCCCGCCTCCGCCTTCGCAGAGCCGGAGGTCCCCGACCCCGACGCGATCAACCAGCAGTTGCACTCCATCAGCCTGAGCATGAAAGACCCGCACTACTACAGGGACGTCATCCTCGGCCTGGTCCTCGCCTCCCGGTCGCAGACGGCGCCGGGCAAGTCCGAGGCCGAAGTCGCCGCCGAGTTCCAGGGCCTGTCGGACTACCTGGACCAGCAGCTCAAGGACGTCGGGAAGTCCCCCTGGGAGAACAAGGTCGCCGTCCTGACGACGATCAACCGCGCGGTCGCCGGGGACCCGCGGCTCGCGCCCGCCGCGGCGGCGCTCAACAAGACCTTCGCCGGGTTCAGCGCGACGCCCGGCCACGAGTACGACAACTGGCAGAACGCCGTGGCCGCCAGCCAGTCCCTCGGCGACTCGGCCTCCCTCGCCCTGGAGGCACTGAACCAGGCCTCGGCCAAGGCGGTGCGGGGCATGGGCTCCACCCTCGGCGACGGCAACGCCTACGTCAAGATCTGGGACGCCCGGGTCGGGGACCCCTCCGGGCTGAGCGCCGGTGCCACGACCGACGAGCTGGTCGCCAAGTCGCCCCTGCGGGACGTGGTGAACTTCAACGCGATCTGGGCCTACGGCAAGGACGACCCCCGGTACAAGGAGGAGATCCTCAAGCAGTTCGAGCAGCTCATCAAGCAGGCGAACTGGGAGGTCAAGAACGCGGTCGTGTCCATCGACGACCTGCAGCTCAAGTACGAGGGCGCCTACAAGTGGAGTAGCACCGCGCCGAACGCGCCCGATGTGGTGAAGGAGCGCGTCAAGAAGGAGGCCGAGGCGCGCCAGAAGGTGATCAGCGGCGTCGACGTGGGCATCTCGATCCTTTCCAAGCTGGTCGGCGTGGCCGATCCGAAACTGGCCACGAGGATCGAGATCGTCGGGAAGGCGGCCGTGAAGATCGCCAACGCGATCAACGAGTACCTTCCCAAGATCGCGGCCATGGGCGCCATCGAGGCGATCTTCTCGGCGGGCACCGTGGCGTTCACCGGGAACATCATCGGCGCGATCAGCAGCCTGCTTCCCCTCTTCCGGGCCGGTTCGCCAAGCCCCGAGCAGATGATGCTCGAACAGATCGGCAAGCTCCGCCAGGAGGTGGCCGACCTGCACAAGGCCATGGACGAGCAGTTCGCCCGCGTGAACAAGAACCTGAACGTCATCTATGAGGGCCTGCTGAACAGGTTCGACGAGGTGATCAAGCTCCAGCAGGCGTCGGCCGCCCAGCTGACGGCGATCCAGGGGCAGTTGCAGGGCATCCAGCAGAGCGTGGACGTCTGGGCGGCGGAGATCATCAAGTCGCTCCAGAACGTCCAGCTCAAGGACGCCCGCGCGGGGATGAACGCGTACATCGGATACGAGCAGACGCACTCGCAGCCGATCCCGACGTTCGAGGAGTACGCCCATGTGGTGAACGACCTGCACTTCGCGGCCGTCACCCAGGCCCGCGAGGAGCCGTTCGTCCCCAGCCCCACCTCCTACCAGCAGCACGCCGCGGGACCCGTGGCCGTGGTCGACGCCTACGGCAGCTCCGGCGGCGCCACCGGCTTCCTGAGCTGGTACGGCAAGCAGAACTACGGTTGGCCGCAGCAGCCGTCCAGCTCTCCGAACCTGGCCGCCTGGCTCACGATGGCCAACGGGTTCACACGGCTGGCGTCGGAGAACCAGGGCTACGCCAAGCGCGTCAACACCCAGCGCACCTCGGACATCGTCGCCGCGGGCCTGGACATCGACAAGGCGGCCCGGCAACTGAGCGAGCCCCTGAACCCGCCCGCCGCCGACGGCACGTACACCAACGCGCTGTTCAAGGGGCTCGTCAGGGACTACAAAAACGCCGTCGCGGCCCTGTCCGACAAGCTGGTCCCGCTGCAGAAGGAGTACACCGACGAGAAGGGGTACAAGCTCTTCGGCACGGCGGACCAGGCCCTTCCGGCCGGCAAGTCGCCTGCCACCCCCGGCACCGTCTCGACGTGCCCGGAGCTCCCCAACAAGACCAAGGACATCGAGACCCCGGGCGTCGTCTCGCTGGCGCAGATGCCGAACCCGATCGTCCTTGCGAACTACGCTCTGCCCGAAGCGGACCGCCCCGCGTTGTCGCTGTGCTACCAGGGGTGGCTGACGAACCAGGGCGGGCGCGGGGATGGCCAGATCCTGGAGCAGTGGGCCGACCTGGCCGTCACCGTGAAGATGCGTCTCACCTGGCCCGACGGCACGGTGCAGACCTTCCGCACGTGGACGCAGACCCAGCCCCTCGGCGTGATCTGCCGTACCCGCATGGGCACCCCGCTTCCCGGTGACCCAACCGTCTACTTCTGCAACGACCTCAAGTACTACCTCGGCGCCTGGGTGAGCGGGGGCTACAAGCAGGTCTTCGACATGAAGGCGACGTTCACCAGCGACGACGCGGTTCTCACCGCCGCGCGGGACAAGGTGGCCAGGTTCCTCAGCGGGCGCCAGAAGGCCTACTACGACAGGGTGGTCGCGGAACTGACCACCCCGGGCAAGCCCCTGTCGGACGCCAACGCCCAGGTGACCAAGAGCATGCGCCTGCTCCAGGCCTTCACCGAGACCGGCTGGGCGACCGCGCTCAGGCAGGACGAGATCATGCAGTTGCTGCTGGGCGGGGTCGAGAGGCTGCCCTCCGACCTCGGCGGCGACCCGTTGATCACCGACGTGTTCCGCAGGGCCCAGGAGAACTACGCGGGCTGCGCCCCCGTGGGCGGGCACGGCTCGGCCTGTTCGAGCCGCGTCTCGTTCGACCCGTTCGTGGGCCAGTCGCACGAGTGGCTGATCGACTGCCTGAGCTGGTACGACAAGAGCCGCCTGCCCGTGGAGCTGTGGACGGGCGACCCGCTCGCCAACACCGTCCTCGGATTCTCGCGGCACGCCGCGGACACGCTGCTGTCGCGGTACGAGAAGCACTCCAAGGAACTCGCCGGCGGCGTCTACGCCGAGGGCGTCCCCGAGGTCAAGAACGTGCTCGGGGTGCTGGAGAGCTTCGACGCGGTCCTGCGCGTCCCGACGACGTAGACCGGCTCCCACGAGGCGCGCGGGCCGGCCGCACAAGCCGGCCCGCGACACCACGACCGGTGACGACCGGCCCGCGCGCCCCGTCACCGGTCCCCGGCTCGCCGAACTCACCGCCCCTGAGGGCAATCAGAGGAAGACCTATGCGAACAAGAACAGCCGCAGGCCTGGCGACGGGCCTGTTGTCCCCGCTGCTGCTGGCCATGGCGGTCCTGCCGGCCCAGGCCGGCACCTCCGCGCAGACGAGCGCCACCGGCGCGTCCGCCAGTACGGCCGTGTGGTCCGCAGGACCGTCCACGGCCGCTCACCGGGCGAAGGACCCGGGCGGCAAGGCCAAGGGCTCCAAGAAGATCAAGCTCTACACACCCACCGAAGTCGACCGCAGGGCGCTCCCGGGACTCGCCGATCAGCGGGCCACCGCCCCCGCGACGACCAGGCTCGCCAGCCCCCCGGCCGGCTTCCCCAAGACCGACGCGCCGAAGTCCGCGGGCCAGAACACCCTGGCCTCACCCGTCACCGGGTACTTCGACGAGATCAGGTTCGAGCCGGGCAAGGTCAGGGTCAGGGGGTGGGCGCTCAACCCGTCGGCCCCCAGCGCGGCCGTCCAGGTCATCGCCAGGAAGGAGACCGGGGAGCAGACCGTGGGTGTGGCGAACACCTACAGGCCGGACGTCGGAAACGGCAACTACCACGGCTTCGACTTCACCCTCGCCCTCCCGTCGGCCAGGGGAGCGCACACCGTGTGCATGCAGGCGTACGTGAACTACACGTACACGAACCTTGGCTGCCTCGGCTACGACTCGCGCCCGTTCGGCGCGTTCGAACGGCAGGACATCGTCGCGACCCCGAACGGCCGGTTCTCCGTCCTGCGCGGGTGGCTGATCGACCCCTACACCAACGGGGCGGCGCAGGTCGACGTCATCCGGGACGGGACGCAGGTGCTCACGGTGCCGGCACAGCTCACGCACCAGGGAGCGGCTCAGGCCTACCCCACCTACGGGCCGAGCCACGGCTTCGAGGTGTGGGTGAGGCACGACCTGCCCAACGGGAACCACACGATCTGCCTGAACGGCTCCGCGGGGGGCGCGAAGACCCCGCTGGGCTGCAAGGACCACGACGAGGACCACAGCATCAAGGGAGCCTTGGACGAGGTGACCTGGCAGGGTGAGAACGTCGTTGTGAAGGGCTGGGCGCTCGACTTCGACACCACCGACCCCATCTCGGTGTCGATCAGCACGGGCGGCAAGATCGTGAAGACCGTGCCCGCGAACGTCCTCCGCGGGGACGTCGCGACCTCCTTCCCGCAGTACGGGGCGCTGCACGGCTTCGAGGCGACCATCCCCGCCGCCCTGGACGAGCAGGAGGTCAGCGTCACCGCCAAGGACGTCGTCATCGGCACCGACCTGACGTGGAGCAAGCGCTACGACGGCTCGTCGGGGCCGTGCCGCTGCGTCAGGGAGAACTTCGAGGCCGGCGCGCTGAACAAGTCGCTCTTCTTCCGGGCGCAGGGGCAGCTCACGGCGGACCCGGCCCGTCTCGTGTCGGGGAAGTACTCCGTCTACGGCGAGGCGCCGGCGACGCAGGAATGGCAGGAGTTCCTCTGGTCCGACCCGGCCAAGCTGAAGCTCGCGCCGCTGACCTCGTACACGGTGACCTTCAAGTACCGGCTTCTCGGGCCGGACGGATCCATCGCTCACCCGTACTTCCTCGCCCGGACCGCGAGCGGGGGGATCCCCCAGGACGCGGGCTTCAAGAGGTGGGAGGAGACCTCCGACGGCGACGTGAAGACGGCGTCGGTGACCTTCACCACGAAGGACTTCAGTGACTACTACCTGATCTGGGGTCTGAACCAGGGCGGCGCCATCGCCGTCGACGACGTCGTGCTGAACGGTTCGATCGGGCGGAACTGACGCCGCCGAGCGGATGATCGACACCGCCGCGGGCGGGCGCCCTCACCGGCGTCCGCCCGTCACGGTTCCCGCCGACGCAAGCCGTGATCAAGCGGTTCCCTCTACGGTCGTAAGGTGTCTGACAACGAGGCGTTCATCATCGGAGCCATCGGCATGACCATGACCGTCCTCGGGGGTGCGGTCATCCTGAACGCCCGTGACTTCCGCAGGCGGGCGCGGCGCGGGCGAGGCCAGGTCGTACGGCTGCGCGCGGTCCGGACCGGCGGGAGCGGGAGGGAGAGGCGGCACAGCGCCGTCTACCACCCGGTCCTGCGGTTCACGACCGACGACGGCGAACTGGTCGAGGCCGAGTCGCCGGTGGGCGGCGACCCGCCGCCCGCCAGGCCCGGCGACCGGGTGCCGATCATCTACGACCCGGCCGACCCTGCGCAGGTGCGCATCGACACCGCGCTCGGCGGCGGAACGCTCCTCGTCGGCTTCGGCCTGCTGCTGCTCGTCCTCGGGGCGCGCTCGGGCATCGCCTCCCTGTGAGCCTCGCGCGGCCCGGCGGCGACCGTGGCCGCGTTCCTTCCGTGGCCACGCGAACCGGGTGGCTCCGGTTGGGACCATGCCGTGACCACTTGGACGGCGAAACGGGCTCGGGGGGCGCTAGCGTTTATGGAGTGGAGGAGATCGATCGCCAAATAGTGACGCTGCTGGCCGTGGACGGCCGCATGAGCTTCACCGACCTCGCCAAGGAGACCGGCCTGTCGGTCTCCGCCGTTCACCAGCGGGTGCGCAGGCTGGAGAAGCGCGGTGTGATCAAGAGCTACGCGGCCCTGGTCGATCACGACGCCATCGGCCTGCCGCTCACCGCGTTCGTGTCGATCAAGCCCATCGACCCCTCCGCCCCCGACGACGCGCCCGAGAAGCTGGAGCACCTGACCGCCATCGAGGCCTGCCACAGTGTCGCGGGCGACGAGAGCTACATCCTCAAGGTGCGGGTGCGGTCGCCGATCGCGCTGGAGCACCTGCTCCAGCAGATCAGGGCCTCGGCCAACGTCTCCACCCGCACGACCATCGTGCTGAGCACCCCCTACGAGCACCGCACGCCCGACCTCACGGCCGGCACCTCCTAGCGAGGCGGCCCCCGGCGGAGCCGGCCGGGCGGCCCCGGGCCGGTGCGGAGCCGGGGCACGGCCTCAGTCCGATGCGGGGCCGTGTGCGCGGCCTCAGGCCGGTGCGGGGCCGCGCGGCCTCAGGCCGGTGTGGAGACGGCCCCGGTGAAGGCCGCCCTCAGGCGCTCCATCGCGGCCCGGCCGGCGCCCAGACGGTCCAGGCCGAGCAGCGCGGCCCCGACGATGGGCGGCACGTCGGCGACCACCAGCGTGGCCCGGGGGGCCCGCGCGGCGTATTTCGCCTCCACCAGGTCCATCAGCAGCGGGTCGCGGGCGGTCAGCACGCCGCCGCCCAGGACGACCTCGCACGGCTCGGCGAGCAGGCCGAGCCTGCGCAGCGCGACCACCCCCATCACGGCCACCTCGTCGGCCTGGCGTTCCACCAGCGCCCTCGCGACGGCGTCCCCCTCGGCCGCCGCCGCGAACAGGGCCGGCACCAGGCCGTGGAGCCGGTCCACCGCCAGGTCGCCGAAGTGCAGCCCGAGGACGACCTCCTCGGCCCGCCGGGCGCCGAAGAAGCGGCAGACCCCCTCAAGCAGGAGCGTGGCGGGGCCCCGGCCGTCCTCGGCGCGCACGGCGTTCCAGAGCACCTCCTCGCCCAGGCCGAAGCCGCCGCCCCAGTCCCCGCTGATCTTGCCGAGGGCCGGGTACCTGGCCACCTCGCCGGTCGGGGAGACCCCCACGGCGTTGATCCCGGCGCCGCAGACCACCGCCACGCCCCACGGCTCCGAGGCGCCCGCGCGCAGCAGGGCGAAGGTGTCGTTGCCCACCACGACCTCGTGACCGTACCCCCGGCGGACGATCTCCTCCCGGAGCAGTTCCTCCTCGACCGGGAGGTCGGCCCCGGCCACGTACGCGGCGACGTGGTCGGCGTACGGGGGCCGCGTGCCCGGGCCGAGCGCGAGCCGTACGGCCTCGCCGATCACGTCGATCGCGGCGGCCACTCCGGCGCTCTGCGGGAGGAACCCCGCGCCCCGGCCCCGGGCGAGGACGGTGCCGTCCTCGCCGACCAGGGCGACGTCGGTCTTGCTGTTCCCGCCGTCGACGGCGAGCACGGTCCTCACGCCCGCACCGCCCCGTCGCCGGCCCAGGGGAGGTACGAGCGGTTGGCCGCGACCAGCCGCTCGGCCAGGTCCGCCGACAGGGACGCCTGCCCGATCAGCGGATGGGCGAGCAGGGCGTCGGTGACGCGGTCCACGCCGCCGTGCAGCGCCGCTTCGAGCGCGAGCGCCTCGTAGGCGGTGACGTGGGCGATGAGCCCGGCGTACAGCGGCTCGACCGGGTCCACCGGCAGCGCCACGGCTCCGGAGGCCCCGACGCGCGCGGGGACCTCGATCACCGCGTCGTCGGTGAGGAACGGCAGTGTGCCGTCGTTGCGGAGGTTGACGACCTGGGTGTCCCCCCGGTCGTTGACCAGGGAGGCGATCAGCGCCACCGCCGACTCCGAGTAGAACGCGCCGCCCCGCTTCTCCAGCAGGGCGGGCTTGGTGTCCACGGCCGGATCGGCGTACATCGCGAGCAGGGACTCCTCCATGGCCGCGACCTCGGCCGCCCGCGACGGCTTGGACCGCTGCTCGGCCACTACGGCGTCGTGCTCGTAGAAGTAGCGCAGGTAGTACGACGGCACGACCCCGAGCCTGCGGATCAGCGACGCGGGCAGGCCGACGTCCTCGGCGATCCGCTCCCCGTGGTCGGCGAGCACCTGGGGAAGCACGTCCTGGCCGTCCAGGTAGACGGCCCGCTCCCAGGTCAGGTGGTTGAGCCCGACGTGGCCCAGCGAGATCCGGTCCGGTGTGACCCCGAGGCTCGCGGCGAAGCGCCGCTGGAACCCGATGGCCACGTTGCACAGGCCGATCGCCCGGTGCCCCGCCTGGAGCAGCGCCCGCGTGACGATGCCCACGGGGTTGGTGAAGTCGACGATCCAGGCGTCGGGGGCGGCCCTGGCCACCCGCTCGGCGATGTCGAGCACGACGGGCACGGTGCGCAGCGCCTTGGCCAGGCCCCCCGCGCCCGTCGTCTCCTGCCCGACGCAGCCGCAGTCCAGCGGCAGCGTCTCGTCGACGTCGCGCGCCGCCTGCCCGCCGACCCGCAGCTGGAGCAGTACGGCCTGCGCGCCCGCGACCCCGTCCTCGATGGTGGTGGCCGTGCTCACCGTGGCCGGATGCCCGGCCCGCAGGAGCATCCGCGACGCCATCGCCGACACCAGGGACAGGCGCCGCTCGTCGGGATCGATCAGCACGATCTCCGAGAGCGGCAGCTCGTCGCGCAGGCGGGCGAACCCGTCGATCAGCTCCGGCGTGTAGGTGGAGCCGCCCCCGACAACGGCCAGTTTCATCATTTGACTCCCGTCAGCTTTACGCCTTCGATGAATGCCTTCTGGGCGAAGAAGAAAACGACGATCACCGGTGCCATGGCGAGCAGGGTGGCCGCCATGGTCAGGTTCCACTGGACGCGGTGCACGGCTCTGAAGGATGCCAGGCCGAGCGACAGGGTCCAGTGGGAGGTGTCGGTCCCCGCGTACAGCAGGGGGCCGTAGTAGTCGTTCCAGCAGTAGAAGAACTGGAAGAGCGCCACCGCGGCGATCGCGGGCCTCGCCATCGGCAGGATGACCCGTGTCAGCGTGCGGAACTCGCCGCAGCCGTCCACGCGCGCCGCGTCGGAGTACTCCCTCGGGATCGTCACCAGGAACTGCCGGAGCAGGAAGATGGAGAACGCGTCGCCGAGGAGCATGGGCAGGATCAGCGGCCACAGCGTGCCCGTGAGGTGGAACCGCGCCCAGATGAGGTAGATGGGCACGGCCACGACCTGCGGCGGCAGCATCATGGTGGTGATCACCAGCAGGAGCGCCAGTTTGCGCCCCCGGAAGCGGAACCGCGCCAGCGCGTAGGCCACCGGGATCGACGAGACCAGCATGAACACGGTGGCGAGGACCGAGTACATCAGCGTGTTGACGATCCAGGTGAGCAGCGGCGCCTTCACGAAGATGTCGCCGAAGTTGCCCCATTCCCAGTCGGCGGGCCACAGCTGCGAGGTGAGGGCCTGGTGGTCGGTCATGACGGCGGTCAGGCCGATGAAGACCAGCGGGCCGAGGAACATGATCGCGAGCGCGAGTGCGAGCGCGTGGGTGGCGATCCACCGCAGCGTGGCGCGCCCGCGGTGGTTCCGGGGCCCGCGGGCGCCGGCCTTGCGCGCCGCCGGAGACGGCGCGAGGGTGAGGGTCATGCTTCCTCCTCGCCGAGGCCCCGGAACTGGCGCAGCAGGAAGATCGTGAACACCATCGACACCGCGAAGAGGATCAGCGCCAGAACGCAGGCGTAACCCATGGCGAAATCACGGAAGCCCTCCTGGAAGAGCCATTCGGGGAAGGTCAGGGTCGACTGGTCGGGGTAGCCGGGAGTGAAGACCGAGCCGGCGGAGTCGGTGGCCCCCGACGCCACCCGGGCGGCCACCATCGCCTGGGTGAAGTACTGAAGTGTCTGGATCACCCCGGTGATCGTGGCGAACATCAGCACCGGGCGGATCACCGGCAGGGTGATGTGGAAGAACTGCTGCCACCCGCCCGCCCCGTCCAGGGCCGCGGCCTCGTAGAGCTGCTTGGGCACGTCCAGCAGTGCCGCCAGGAAGATGACCATCAGGTCGCCCACCGACCACAGCGCCAGCAGCGTGAGCCCCGGCTTGGACCACGCGGGGTCGCCGAACCAGTCGGGGGAGGGGATCCCGATCGCGTTCAGGATCGTCGGCACCGGCCCCGTGCCCGGGTTGAGCAGGAACACGAACCCCAGCGTCCCGGCGACCAGCGGCACCAGCGACGGGAGGTAGAAGACCGTCCGGAAGAACCCGACGCCCGCCTTCAGCTTGGTCACCAGCTGCGCCACGCCGAGCCCGAACAGCACCCGCAGCGGCACCATGACCGCGACGAGCCACAGCGTGTTCCTGATGGACGTCCAGGCTGCCTCGTCCCGCCAGAAGTACGTGTAGTTCAGGAAGCCGACCGGTTCGAGGGTGAACAGGTCGTAGCGCTGGAAGGAGAAGTAGACGGTCGCGATCAGCGGATAGGCGAAGAAGACCGTGAAGCCGACCAGCCAGGGGGACAGGTAGAGCAGCGCCATGAGGCCCCCGCGGTACCGGCCACCGCGCCTGGCCGGCACCGTGTCCCCCCGGCGCGCGAGCGTCGTCGTCGCCATGGGATCAGTCGCCCGCGGTGAGCTTGAGCTTGTCGTTGATCTTCTTGTCCGCCTCGGTCAGCACCGCGTTCAGGTCGGGCGCCCGGCCGGACTCCCACTTGATCTGCGCCTCCTGCAGGGTCTGCTGGTTGAACACCGAGTTGATGTGCGCAGGCAGCGTGCTGCTGCTGGGGTTGGAGAAGATGTCGAGGAAGGTCTGGAAGTTGGCGTCCTTCTCCAGCTTCGGCGACTGGAGGGCGGGCAGCGTGCTCGGCACGTTGCGAAGGGCGTTGGACAGGCTCACCACGGCGTCGGTGTCGGTGGTCAGGTACTTCACCAGCTCCCAGGCCGCCTCGGGGTGCTGGGCGCCGCGCGGGATGCCGATCACCGTGCCCGCGATGAAGCCGCCGCCGTACAGCTGGGGCTTGTCGTCGGCCACCGGGAGCGGGGCGGTGCCGTAGTCGAGGTCCGGGGCGTCGGCCGCGATCATGGCGTTGCGCCACTCGCCGTCGATCGCCATGGCGACCTTGCCCTTGTTGAACGGGTTGTCCGCCGACCACTCGTCGCCCAGGCTCTTGCGGAACTTCTCCAGCTTGTCGTACCCGAACCAGTCGACCAGGTCCTTCTGCCAGGTCATGAGCTGCTTCCACGCCGGGTCCGAGCCGATCGCGGAGGTGCCGTCCGGGTTGGTCCACTTGGCGCCGACCATCGTGCCGGTGTGGATCGGGGCGTTCTCGTACATCTGGCTGCTCGGGACGAACCCCGCGACCTTGATGTCGCCCTTGGCGTCCCGCACGGTCAGCTTCTTGGCCAGGGCCGTCAGCTCGGAGAGCGTCTTGGGCGGCTCCGCGCCCTTCATCAGCTTCTTGTTGTAGTACAGGCCGTAGGTGTCGGCGAGCATGGGCATCACGCAGCGCCTGCCCTCGTACTGGGTGTACTCCGCGATCACCTTCGGGAAGATCGACTCATCGATCCTGCTCGCCGCGAGGAAGGGTTTGAGGTCCTGGAAGATCCCGGTCTTGCAGAACGTCGCCACGCTGTCGGTGGTGAACGACAGCGCCACGTCCGGAGGGTTGCCGCCGCGCGCCGACTGGATGATCTGGTCGTCCTGGATCGCCTTGGTCGTCTTGACGGTGATCCACGGGTACTTCCGCCTGAATCCGGCCAGGGCGTCGTCGAAGGCCTTGAGCTCATTGTCGGCGCTGAAGCCGTGCCACATGGTGATCGTGACGGGCTTCCGGTCCGGCGTGCTTCCCGCCGCCGGGGGCTTAGGCGCGCTCTCGGTGCCCGCCGTGCAGGCGGCCGACGCGAACACGGCGAGAGCCGCCGCCGCGAGGAGCGGCAGAGGTGATTTCACGGGGATGCCTCCCATGGGGTGGTGGATGATCAGGAGGGTCGGGCTACGAGGGGACGGTGGAGCTGAAGATCTCGTCACGGACGGTGGCGAGGGCGAGGCCGAGAGCGCCGGTCAGCACCGGGTTGGTCTCGACGGTGGACATCCGTACGGGCGGCCGCGGGAAGGTCAGCGCGTGCAGCTCCTGCTCGACGAGCTCGGACAGCACGTCCCCGCCGGCGAGCAGCATGCCGCCGGTCAGCACGACCAGCTCGGGGTCGACCACCGCGGTGATCGGCGCGAGGCCCATGGCCAGGCGCGCCGCGACCTCCCGCAGCGCGGCCCCGGCACGCTCGCCCCTGACGCCGCCCAGCGCGGCGACCCGCACGGCGTCGCGTACGGCCTGCGCCGGGTCCTGGCCGCGCAGGCCGTGAGAGCGCATGAGCTTCAGGACGGCCGGGCCGCCCGCGAGCGCCTGGAAGCCGTGGTCCCCCCGCTTGCCCGTCTCCCTGGACGTCGGAGCGCCGACGGTGGGCATGTAGCCGACCTCCCCGGCGCCGCCGGTCGCGCCCCGGTGGAGCCTCCCGCCGAGCACCAGCGCGGCTCCTATGCCCTCGTCGGCCCAGAGCAGCACGAAGTCGTCGTGGCCGCGCGCGATGCCGTGGGCCTGCTCGGTCAGGGCGACGAGGTTGACGTCGTTCTCCACGTCGACCGGCACGCCGAGGCCGTCGCGCAGCGTCCCCACGAGGTCGGGGATGTGCCAGCCGGGGATGTGGGCGGCGTAGCCCAGCCTGGCCGTGGCGGGGTTGACGGCCCCCTGGATGCCGATCACGACGCGATGCGAAGCGGCGGGGTCGACGCCCGCCTGGAGGCAGGCCCCGTAGACGGCGTTGCGCACCCTCTCGACGACGTCCCCGGCGCTCCTGCCGGGGGTGGGCAGGCGGTACTCCGCCAGCACGGCGCCGGTGATGTCGGCCACCGAGGCCGCGATCCGTGCCGGGGTCACGTCGAGCGCGACGACGAAGGCGGCGAGCGGGTTGATCCGGTACAGCTCCGCCGTCCGGCCGGGCAGGCCCTCCCGGATGCCGTCCAGCACGACCAGACCGGCGTCCTGCAGCCGCGAGAGCAACTGCGAGGCGGTGGGCTTGGACAGGCCTGTGAGCGTCCCGAGCTCCGGGCGGGTGAGCGGCCCGCGTTCGAGCAGAACCCGGAGCGCGGCGCGATCATTGATCGCCCGCAACAGACTCGGCGTTCCCGGCTGCGTGTTCACCGTACCGCTCCTCGTTCAGCCGTCGGCGCGCCCTGGTCACGGGACCGTTCCGGCAGAGTTAGGAAAGCTTCCTAACTTGTAAGGAAAGTACAGGTACAGCCCCGAGCAGGGTCAATAGCCGCTACCAAGCTGTGACCAGGTTGGCGGTGGGCGGGAGCGGGCTGACGTGCCGGGATCCCGGGGCGCGCCCGGCCGGGAAACGAAAAAGCCGCCTTGGAGGGCGGCGGAGTGAACGGAATGTCGTCCGGTCGATCTGCTATTCTGGGGCCTTGTCGTACATTAAACATAAAGAGCATAAAAGCCCGGAGTTTCACATTACTACCAATAATAATGAAGCAGGGGCTACCCGTCAAATCGAGCTCGCCCGGGAGCAGGAATACGTCGGCGGACTGTACGAGCGGCTCGACCTGCTACGGGCCCGCACGCAGAAGCAGCTTGACGGCGTGCTCGCCCAGGGCGGTGGCGGCACCCACCAGAACCGGTCCGAGCGCGACTCGTTCGCCGGGATGTACTCGGAGCGCCTCGCGCGGCTGTGGGCCGTGGAGAACGGCCTGTGTTTCGGGCGCCTCGATCTGACAGGGGAGAAACCCCTCTATATCGGCCGCCTGGGCCTGTCGGACGACGACCAGGCACGGTTGCTCATCGACTGGCGCGCCCCGGTGGCCCAGCCGTTCTACCGCGCCACGCCCGCCGTCCCGATGGGGGTGACCCGCAGGCGCCACCTGCAGACCAGGGGCCGGCGCGTCATCGGCGTCGACGACGACCTGCTCGACCTCGACCGGCTGACCGAGGCCGACCGCGCCACGCTCAACGGCGAGGCCGCCCTGCTGGCCGCCCTGGACGAGAAGCGCACCGGGCGCATGCGCGACATCGTCGCCACCATCCAGGCCGAGCAGGACCGCGTCATCCGCAGCGACCTCAACGGCATCCTGGTGGTCCAGGGCGGACCGGGCACCGGGAAGACCGTCGTGGCCCTGCACCGCGCCGCCTACCTGCTCTACACCCACCGCGAGCGGCTGGCGCGCCGGGGCGTACTGATCGTCGGCCCGAACCTCACCTTCCTGCGCTACATCGAGCAGGTCCTGCCGTCCCTGGGCGAGACCGACGTCCTGCTGTCCACGGTCGCCGAGCTGTACCCGGGGATCACCGCGACGGCCCGTGAGTCCGCCGAGGCCGCCGCGGTCAAGGGCGCCATCCGCATGGCCGACGTGGTGGCGCGAGCCGTGCAGGACCGCCAGCGGGTGCCGAGGCGGCCGATCGACATCGACCTCGGCGGGTACACCCTCCGGCTCGACCAGCGCACCTGCGACGCGGCGAGGAACCGCGCGGCGCGCAGCCGCCGCCCGCACAACCAGGCCAGGGCCGTGTTCGTCCGCCACATCCTGAACGTGCTGGCCAAGCAGGCCGCCAAGGCGCTCGGCCGGAGCATGCTCGACGAGGGCGACTTCGCCGACCTGCGCGAGGACCTGCGCACCGAGCCCGCCGTGAAGACGGCGCTCAACCGGCTGTGGCCCTACCTGACCCCCCAGCGGCTCCTCATCGGCCTGTTCGCCTCCCGCGAGCGGATGGCGTACGCCGGGCTCACCCCCGCCGAGCAGGACGCGCTGTTCCGCGAGGTCCCGCGCGGCGGCCGCGACCACTGGACCGAGGCCGACGTCCCGCTGCTCGACGAGGCCGCCGAGCTGCTCGGCGACATCGACGCCGGAGTGCTCCGCGCCGCCGCGATGCAGGCCGAGGAGGAGCTCGCCGCCGCGCGGCGCGCCGAGGAGGCCGAACGCGACGCCGAGCTGCTCTACGCCCAGGAGGTCCTCGACCTGACCGGCATGGCGGACATCATGGACGCCGAGCGGTTCGCCGCCAGGCACCGGGACGACGACATCCACCTGACGACCGCCGAGCGCGCCGCCGCCGACCGCACGTGGGCGTACGGGCACATCATCGTGGACGAGGCGCAGGAGCTGTCGGCCATGGCGTGGCGCATGCTGATGCGCCACAGTCCGAACCGCTCGATGACCATCGTCGGGGACATCGCCCAGACCGGTTCGGTCGCGGGCACCGCCTCCTGGGGACAGGTCCTGGACTCCTACGCGGGCGGGCGCTGGCGCGAGGAGACCCTCACCGTCAACTACCGCACCCCGGTCGAGCTGATGGCCGTCGCCGCCGACGTGCTGAAGCTGGTCGGCCCGGGCCTCAGGGCGCCGGAGTCGGTCCGCGAGACCGGGGTGCGGCCCTGGGCGCGGCGCATCGGCGGCCCGGAGGAGCTGGGACCGATCGTGAGCGGTGAGATCGTCGAGGACGGGCGGCTCGTCGTGATCGTCCCGGCGACCCGCGCGGCGGAGCTGGGCGAGGCCGTGACCTCGTCGGTCCCGGGCGCGGTGGCCGGGCCGGGAGCCGCCGCGCTGGAGGCGCCGGTGGCCGTGCTGACCGTCGCCGACGCCAAAGGCCTGGAGTTCGACGGAGTCGTCGTCGTGGAACCGGGAGAGATCCTGGACGAGTCGCCACGCGGGGCCAGCGATCTTTACGTCGCCCTGACCCGGGCCACCCGGAGGCTTGGCGTCGTCCACACCGGCGAGCTGCCCGCCGTCCTCTCCCGGTGCGCCGGCACGTGACCGGCGGGGGCCCCGCGACCCCCGCGCGAGTGGAGCGAGCGCCACAAATACGCCTCCCCGAGTGCGGACATCGGGACACATGACGGCATTGACGGCACTCACGTGTCCTGTCCTAGCTGCGAAAACTTGGTGTTTCCGCTGATCGGGACACGGTTGACATCTGAGCTGAGGTCGGTAGTTTGCTGGACAGTCCAGCACGGGACTACCGGTTGGCCGTCTTCAGACATCGTCGGATTCTGCGTCATGACGGAGCACGACTCCGTCTGCTCAGCCAGGCGCAGCGCTGGCGTTCCGTCGAGTCGGGGCACCCCAGCCGGATGGGGGGTTGGACCCGGGAGGGGCCTGGACACCCAGTAGACAACGGAATTCCGCGCTCGCCGCCGACGGGACGGATCCGGTCCGAAGGGTCGTCCGGGCCCTCTTCCCGTCCCGTGCCGCAACCGCAGTGTGGTTCCTGGGTTCCCGTGCGACCGGGGAGACCCAGGGATCACCATGCGTGATCTTTCACCGCCGCGCCAGCCCGGCGGTTGGAGCGGGGTCCGCTGAGCGGTAGCGTTCGGTGGTTACCGATGGACCCGTGAGAGAAGACCCCGCCCCTGTGGCCCAGCGAACGGTGCAGGACGACCAGCGGGCGCCGGCCGTTTCCGGCGCGCCGCCTCCCTCGTGCGCCCTCTGGCGGCTCGCGGCGTGCCTCGTGGGCGGGGTGCTGCTGTTCCTGGCCTTCCCCCCTGTGGGGCTGTGGTTCCTCGCGCCGCCCGGCGTCGCGCTGCTCACGCTCGCGGTCCGCGGCGTCCGCGCCCGCCGGGCCGCCTGGCTCGGCTACCTCGGCGGCGCCGCCTTCCTGGTCCCGGCGCTGGCCTGGGTGCGGCCGATCGGCGACGACGCGTGGCTGATCCTCGTGGCCGTCGAGAGCCTGTTCTTCGCCGCGATGTCGGCAGGGGTCGCCGTGGTGACCCGGCTGCGCGGCTGGCCCCTGTGGGTGGCCGCCCTTTGGGTCGCCCAGGAGTGGGCCCGGGGGCTGTTCCCCGTGGGCGGCTTCCCCTGGGTGCGCGTCGCGTTCAGCCAGGGGCGGTCGGCGTTCACGCCGTACGCCGCGCTCGGCGGCGCGCCGCTGGTGACCTTCGCGGTGGTGCTCTGCGGGGCCCTGCTCGCCCTTCTGGCCGTACGGCTCGCTCCCCGGCGATGGACCAGGGAGATCGCGTTCCTCCTGGCAGGGGCGGTGGCGGTGCCCCTGCTCGGGTACGCCGTGCCGAGGCCGGGCGCTGAGGGCGCGAGGAGTGTGCGCGTCGGGGTCGTCCAGGGCGACGTGCCCGGCGAGGGCATGGGCTTCCTCGGCGACGAGCCGGCCGTGGTGCTGCGCAACCATGCCGACAAGACCCACGAGCTGGCGCGGGCGGTCCGGGCGGGGAAGGTCCAGAAGCCCGACATCGTGGTGTGGCCTGAAAATTCCACAGACATCGACCCTTATCGAGACTCCTTCGCCTACGGGGTCATCGACTCGGCCGTGCGCGACATCGGGGTGCCGGTGCTGGTGGGCGCCGTGGTGCGGTCGCCGGACGGGCGGCACCGGTACACGCGGGGAATCGTCTGGGATCCGGTGCGCGGTCCCGGCGCTTACTATGACAAACGAAAGCTTGTACCGTTCGGCGAGTTCGTCCCTTTCAAGGACCTTCTCGCGAAGTTCATCAAGCGCATCAACCTCGTCGGCCTGCAGTCGCTGGCCGGCACCCGTGACGGTGATCTGAGGATGGGGCCGGTGACGGTGGGCGCGGTCGAGTGCTACGAGGTCGCCTTCGACGACATCGTGCGGAGCACCGTGCTGGCCGGCGGCACCCCGATCGTGGTGCAGACCAACAACGCCACCTACGCTTTGACCAACCTCCCGCCCCAGCAGCTCGCCATGTCGCAGCTGAGGGCCGTGGAGCACGATCGCGCGGTGATCACCGCCGCCACGACGGGCATCTCGGCGTACGTCGACCCCGGCGGCCAGGTGCGCTGGCAGACCGCCGAACGGGTCGCGGACATGGCCGTGATGACCGTCCCGATCCGTACGGGTGAGACCCTCGCGACGCGAGTCGGGGCCCTACCTGAGTGGGCCCTGCTGCTCGTCGGGGCAGGTGCCCTGGCCGCCGCCCTCCGGCGGCGCCCGGCGCCACAACAGGACCGAACCGATGAAGAGGACGGGTGATGGAGCGGATCCTCGGGCGGGTACTTGTCATCGTTCCGACGTACAACGAGCGCGAGAACCTGCCGATGATCGCCGGACGGCTACGGGCGGCGGTGCCGGATGCCCATCTGCTGGTCGCCGACGACGACAGCCCCGACGGCACCGGGGCCGTGGCCGACGAGCTGGCCGCCGGTGACGACCACGTCCACGTGCTGCACCGCACGAGCAAGCAGGGGCTCGGCGCCGCGTACATCGCCGGGTTCCGCTGGGGCCTGTCCCAGGGCTTCGACGTGCTGGTCGAGATGGACGCCGACGGCTCGCACAAGCCCGAGGAGCTCCCCCTGCTGCTCGACGCCCTGTCGAACGGCGCCGACCTGGTCATCGGGTCGCGCTGGGTGCAGGGGGGCAAGGTGGTCAACTGGCCGGCCCGGCGGGAGTTCCTGTCGCGGGGCGCCAACACCTACGCCCGGCTCATGATCGGCCTGCCGGTGCGCGACACCACGGCCGGCTTCCGCGCCTACCGCGCCTCGACGCTGGAGAAGATCGGGCTGGACGACGTGGAGTCCCAGGGCTACTGCTTCCAGGTCGACCTGACGCTCCGCACCATCCGGCACGGCCTGCGGGTCGTCGAGGTGCCGATCACGTTCGTCGACCGCGTCGTCGGGGCGAGCAAGATGAGCCGCGCCGTCGTCGCCGAGGCCCTGTGGCGGGTCACCATGTGGGGCCTCGCCGGCCTGCCGGGCCGCCTGAAGAGGACCCGCTGACGGCGGCCCCCTCCTCGACGCTGATCTCCCTCACCCCGCTCCTGCCGGTCGTCCTGCTCCTAATGGTCGCGTGCGGCGCCCTCGTGGCCTGGTTTGGCCGGCTGGGCCATGGCAGGGCCATCGTGACGGCGTCCGCCCGGGGGGCCCTGCAACTGGGCGCCGTGTCCGCGGTCATCGCCTGGGTGATCGCCTCCTCGGCGGCGGTGGCGGGATTCCTCCTGGTCATGTACGGGGTCGCCGCCCTCACCGCGGGCCGCCGCGTCACCGGGAACCGGACGGGGTGGTGGGCGGGGCTGCCCATCGCGTCGGGCACGGTGCCCGTGCTGGCCCTGCTCGTGGCCGGTGGAGTGATCTCCACGGCCGGCATCGTGATCATCCCGATCACCGGGATCCTGCTGGGCGGCTGCCTGACGGCCACCACCCTCGCGGGACGCCGCGCTTTGGACGAGCTGGCCCAGCGCAGGGGAGAGGTGGAGGCGGCGCTGGCTCTGGGGTTCGGCGCGAGGGCCGCCGCGCTGGAGATCTGCCGCCCGGCGTCGGCCCAGGCGCTCGTGCCCGCGCTGGACCAGACCAGGACGGTCGGGCTGGTCACGCTCCCCGGGGCCTTCGTCGGCATGCTGCTCGGCGGGGCCAGTCCGATCCAGGCGGGCATCGTGCAGCTCGTGGTGCTGGTGGCGCTGCTGGCGGCCGAGGTCGTCGCGACCCTGGTGACGATCGAGCTCGCCGCGCGCGGCTGTATCACCCGCTGAGCCGGGCCCGGCCGCCGTGCTCCGCCAGACGGCCTGAGGTGATCGTCGCGAGCAGGCGCGGGGCCAGGGCCGCCGCCTGGGAGCGGATCTCGGGGATCGCGGTGGTCTCGTAGCGCGTTCCGCGAAGCGCCGGTCCCAGAGTGACGATCCGGTCGCTCGGCCGGCCACCGGCGTCCAGGACCCTGCCGCCGGCATCGGCGTCCAGCCCGAGCCCCAGCGGGTCGAGCCGGGCCAGGCCGTCGGCGAGCAGGCGGGCGAGGAAAGGGTCGCGGGCGGGGCCCGAGGCGGGACCGGTGGCGTCGACCAGCCTGCCGACGCGCAGCTCGCGCGTCGTCCCGTCGCCGCTCACCCGCACGGTCAGCCCCCCGGGATCGGGCGTGGCGCCGGTTACCCGGCCGCGGAGCACCCGCAGGCGGCCGGTCGCACGCAATTCGGTGACGCGGGCGGCGGTCGCGGGCGGGACGCGGTGGCGGTGGACCTCCCAGTAGCGGGAGACCAGGGTCAGGAACCGCCGCTGCTCCCCGACGGGAAGACGCGCCCACAGCTCGGGGACGCGGGGTCGCAGGCCGTCGACCACGCCGTACCAGTCGCCGTCGTTGTCCCGGACGGCGACGCGGACCGCGCGCAGCAGATCGGCGAGCCGCAGCGGCCCGTCCGGTATCGGCACCTCGACGCAGGGCGGGGACGGGCGGCGGTGCGGGCGGGGCAGCAGCCCGTGCCGGGACACCGCGTACACGATCGCGCCGGGGGACCGCCGGGTCACGGTGACCGCAACGTCGACCATGGTCAGGCCGGTGCCGATCACCAGCGTGTCGGCCCCGCCGCCGACGCGGTTCAGCGCGCCCGGCGCCCAGGGATCGGCGATGTAGCGGTCGTCGCCCGCGAGGTGGGGGAAGGACGCCGCGGCCGGGTTGCCGGTGGCAAGGATCACGGCGTCGGCCTCGGCGGTACGACCGTCCGACAGGTGCACGCACAGCGGTCCGCGCCCTGTGAGGGCGCGTGCCGTGCCGGTGACCCGGGTCACCCGGTGATCGGGCCCGGTGGAGGCGTCCAGCACATGGCGCAGGTAGCGGCCGTAGGCCTCGCGGGGGAAGAAGTCGGAGGCGGCCACGTCCAGGCCGTTCTCGTGGGCCCACGTCAGGAGGTGGCCCCGGTCGTCCTCCAGCGCGCTCATCTTGTCGACGCAGGCGTTGAGGAGGTGGTGCGGGTCGGTCGTGGAGTAGGCCTGCCCCAGCGCGTGGCGGCCGTACCGGTCGATCAGCGTCACCCGCAGCGGCGTCCCTCGTTCCCGGGCACGGCGGAGCAGGTGGATCGTCGCCAGCGTGCCGCTGCCGCCGCCGCCCACGACGGCCACCACAGGAGAGCTCACCACACGGGCAGCTTAGCATGGTTTTCCTACATGTTAAGTAGGTTATTTGCCCGGTCCGCCAGTAACACTTGCCTGTGAATCACGCCCTCGACGCGACTCCCGGGAGCCGCCCGTGGAACGCTCTGATCAAGGCGACGGTGAGGATCGGGTGAGGATCAGGTGTCATCGGGTAGCAGGGGATCGACGGGGTGGAGCCCTGGCCGGCTGATCGCCCTGGTGGCGGGGGTTCTCGCGATGGCGCTGGTCGTGGCGGGTTGTTCCTCCCCAGACACGACCGACCGGGCGGATTCCGCCACGCGGCGGCCCGGCGCCCCGGCGACGCCCGGCACGGGGAGCGGGGAACCGCCGGGGGTGGACCCCGCGTGGCCCCGCTGGGGGTTCACCCACACGGGGGTCAGCGCCAACAACGTCACCGACCGGTTCGAGCAGGACGTGACCCGGACGCTGGCCGAGACCCCGATGCTGCAGAACCAGCACATCATGGGGTTCGGGGCCCTCAACCCCGAACCCCGTCCGCAGGAGTTCTTCTGGGAGGACCTCGACAGCCGGACCAACCTCATGAAGCGGTCCGGCGGCACGCAGATCATCACGCTCTGCTGTGCCCCTGACTGGATGAAGGGAGGCCCCGAGGGCCCGACCGAGGAGTCGGCCTGGAAGGAGCACCTGGAGGACGCCCCCTACCCCGAGCACTTCGACGACTTCGCCAGGCTGTCGGCGGCCGTCGCCACGAAGTACCGCGACGTCCGGTACTTCATGGTCTGGAACGAGCTGAAGGGCTTCTGGAAGGACCACTCCAAGCCCGCGGACTTCAAGGGCTACACAGAGCTCTACAACAAGGTGTACGACGCGGTGAAGGCGGTACGGCCCGACGCCAAGATCGGCGGGCCGTACATCGGCTTCGACAGCAACAAGACCGGGACCTCCGAGCTGCGGGGCCCGTGGGGAGTCGTCAACCAGAACGCCCTGGACGCCTTCGAGTACTGGTTCAAGAACAAGAAGGGCGCCGACTTCGTCGTGGTCGACGGCGCCTCGCCGACCGACGCCCACCAGTTGCTGCCCGACGCGTTCGGGGCGCTGGGCAAGTTCAGCGCGGTCACCACCTGGCTGCGCGAGAGGACCGGGGGCCTGCCCGTCTGGTGGTCGGAGTGGTACTTCGTCCCCGAGGACGGCACCACCTGGTCGGCGTCCATGCGGCTCGCCGTCCAGGCCGCCTCGATGATCGAGTTCGCCAGGAGCGGCGCCGCCACCGCGCTGTACTGGAATCCGCAGGCCAAGCAGGGTGCCTGCCAGGGCTGCATGTGGGACCCGAAGACCGGGGCCGCGCTCCCGACCGGCCGGCTGGTGAGCGACTTCGTCAGGTGGTTCCCGGCCGGAGCCCGGCTGGAGCAGGTGACCTCCTCCGACCCCAAGGTCCGGGTGCTGGCGCAGCCTCGGCGACTGGTGATGGTCAACACCACCGGTGCCGACGTCACCGCCACCGTGGACGGCAGGCCGTTCACCCTGCGCCCGTACGAGGTCAGGTGGGCCGCCCGCTAGGAGATCTCGGGCGTCTCGCGGGCCGCCGCCATGACGTGACCTGCGGCCCCTGCCGCCCGAGCGGGATCCGGCCCTCGCAAAACCCTTTGCGGGGCGGCGGGAACGGTCGTCACACTCTCGGGGTGATCGAGAGCCAGTTCCCGGACGGACGTGCCGGGATCGACGCGTCACTGGTGAGGCGACTGGTCGCGGAGCAGTTCCCGCAGTGGAGCGACCTGCCCGTGGCGCCGGTCGAGGCCGACGGATGGGACAACCGCACCTACCGCCTCGGTGAGGAGATGACGGTGCGTCTGCCGACCGCCGCCGGTTATGCGCCGGCGGTGGACAAGGAGCATCGATGGCTGCCGATCCTCGCCCCGTCGTTGCCGGTCGCCGTTCCCGTGCCGCTGGCGAAGGGCGTCCCAGGGGCGGGATATCCGTTCGGCTGGTCGGTCCGCAGGTGGCTGGAGGGGGAGACCGCCACCCTCGACCGCATCGACGACCTGTCCGCGTTCGCGGCCTCGGTGGCCGAATTCATCCTCGCCCTGCAGAGCGCCGACGCGACGGACGGGCCCCGGGCGGGCGCGCACAGCTCCTACCGGGGTACGCCGCCGGCGCACTACGACGACGAGACGCGTCGTGCCCTGGCCGCGCTGGACGGTCACGTCGACACCGGCCGGGCATCGGCTGTCTGGGACACCGCCCTGGAGGCGAGGTGGTCCGGGCCTCCGGTGTGGTTCCACGGCGACATCGCGAGCGGCAACCTGCTGGTCAGGGAGGGGAAGCTGGCCGCCGTCATCGACTTCGGGACGTCGGGTGTCGGCGATCCCGCGTGTGAGCTGGTGATCGCCTGGACGATGTTCTCCGGCGACAGCCGGGAGACCTTCCGCGGCGTCGCCGGTCAGGACCCCGCCATGTGGGCGCGGGCCCGCGGCTGGGCACTGTGGAAGGCACTGATCGTCCTGGCGGAGAAGATCGGCACCGACGAGGAGCAGGCCGCCGTCCAGCGCCGCGTGATCGACGAGGTCCTGGCCGATCACGAGAGCGCCGGCTAGGTGTGCCGGGTCGTTCGGCGACGGCCTCGGGTCGCGACGACGTCGCCCCACGCGCCGAGGGTCCATCTAGGGGATCACGTGCGGGACCTTCCGGGAGAGGGTGCCTGACCGCGCAGGGAGCGGCGTTCAGGGGTGTGACAGGGCCCCCCAAACGGCTCGGCCCGGGCCACGGGCGGTGCAACACTGGAAGGCATGGCAGGTGAACAGCACGTGCCGGCCCGCGCGATCTTCGAACCGTGGACGTCCTGCCCGGCCGGACTCCCGGCGCGGCCCCGGAAACACACGCCTATCGGATGGGAAGAACACTCATGAAGACTCGGACGCTTGGACCCGACGGCCTGGAAGTCTCGACCATCGGCCTGGGCTGCATGGGCCTCAGTTTCGGCCTGGGTCCCGCGACGGATCGGCGGCAGGCGATCGAGCTGATCCGCGCCGGCCACGAGCGCGGCGTCACCTTCTTCGACACGGCCGAGGTCTACGGCCCGTACGTGAACGAAGAGATCGTCGGCGAAGCGCTGAAGCCCGTGCGCGACGACGTCGTGATCGCCACCAAGTTCGGTTTCGCGTTCGACGCGGGCGGCGGGCAGACCGGTCTGGACAGCCGGCCGGAGCACATCCGGGCGGCCGTGGAAGGGTCGCTCAAGCGGCTCGGCACCGACCGGCTGGACCTGTACTACCAGCACCGCCTCGACCCGGACGTGCCGATCGAGGATGTCGCGGGAACGGTCAAGGAGCTGATCGGGGAAGGCAAGGTCAAGCACTTCGGCCTGTCGGAGGTCGGCGTCGGCACGATCCGGCGGGCCCACGCGGTCCAGCCGGTCACCGCGCTGCAGAGCGAGTATTCGCTGTGGTGGCGCGAGCCGGAGGAGAAGATCCTGCCGGTCCTTGAGGAGCTCGGTATCGGCTTCGTCCCGTTCAGCCCCCTGGGCAAGGGCTTCCTGACCGGCGCGATCACCGAGGCCACGACGTTCGAGGACGGCGATATCCGCGCCACCATCCCCCGCTTCGAAGCGGAGGCGCGCGCGGCGAACGAGGAGCTGGTCACACTGCTCGGCGCCATCGCCGACCGCAAGCAGGCCACCCGGGCCCAGATCGCGATCGCGTGGCTCCTCGCCCAGAAGCCCTGGATCGTCCCGATCCCCGGCACCACCAAAGTGCGTCGCCTGCGGGAGAACCTCGGTGCGGTGAGCGTGGAGCTGAACGACGGCGATCTCGGCGAGATCCAGGAGGCCCTGGCCAAGGTCCGGATCCAGGGCCACCGGTACAACGAAAGGCAGGAGAAGATGATCTCCCGCTAGCCGCCTGTCACCGCCGGCCCGGCGGCGCGGGCGCGCCGCCGGGCCGGAGCGGGCCGGTCACTGGACGGCGAAACGCTGTGCGGCGCTGCCGTTGCAGTCGTAGATCTGCAGGCGGGTGCCGTTCGCCGTGTTGCCGCTCGGAGCGTCGACGCACCGGCCGGACTGCGGGTTCTGGATCGACCCGTTGGACAGTTGCACCCAGTTCTGCGCTCCGCTGCCGTTGCAGTCGTAGAGCTGCAACGCGGTGCCGTTCGCGGTGCCGCCCGACTGCACGTCCAGGCAGCGGCCGAGGGTGCGCAGCGTCTGCCCGTTCCAGGTCCAGAACTGGTCCTTCGCGTACGACTGGCAGTCCCACAGCTGGACCGCGGTGTTGTTGACGCCGATGTCGTCGCCGGCGACGTCCACGCACTTGCCACCGGGGCCCGCGATGTTCGCCCCGCCGGCGAACGACCAGCGCTGCGCGGCGCTGCCGTTGCAGTCCCAGATCTGCAGCCGGGTGCCGTTGCCGCTCGCGCCGCTCGGGGAGTCGAGGCACCGGCCGGATCCGGCGTTCTTGATGGAGCCGTCGGACTGCAGCACCCACTGCTGGTTGCCGGAGCCGAAGCAGTCCCAGATCTGGACCTGTGACCCGTTCGCGGTGCCGTTGTCCACGACGTCGAGGCACTTGCCGCCGTTGAACGTGCGCAGCGTGTTCCCGGTCATCGTGTAGTGCTGGTCGACGGCCGCGGCCTGGCAGTCCCACAGCTGCACCGGCGCGCCGTTACCGCCGGTGTCGTCGCCCGCGACGTCGACGCACTTGCCTCCAGGACCCGTGATCGGCTGACCGCCGACCGTGCCGCCACCGCCGCCGCTCGTACCGAAGGAGCCGATCGTCATGCCGGCCGACGACGGGTTCGGCTGGTCGATCGTCGGAGCGAAGTTGCCGACGTCGTCGTAGGAGAAGCCGTACGCCAGGCCGTTCAGCGAGTTGGCGTGGATCGTCTTGCTGTAGAGGTTCGACGCGGACTGCCCGTAGAACTTCGTCGCGTCCGTCGTCGGCTGCGTGTCGAACATGACCCTGCTCGCCGTCGACAGCGTCGCCCGGTTCAGCGCCGCGCACACGCGCGCGCCGACCGCGAGGATCGCCGGCACGTCCGGCTGGCCCTGCGGTTGCAGGCCACCGGCGCACGCGACGACGTCACTGGTCGTCGGCCGCGTGAGCGTGCCGATGACGTTGCCGGACGCGCCCCTGAAGGTCCAGTTCGCGCCGCTGGTCGTGCCGGTGAAGTTGCCCAGCGACGTCTGCACGGTCAGCGTGTGCGAGGCGTAGTACGACCACACGCCGCTGACGTAGGAGTCGAGGTACGTCGAGGGGAACGAGCCCCTGGCGATGGCGTGCACGGGGGCGAGCACGCGCAGAGCGAGGCCGTCGGAGGGGCGCGTCGTGGTCAGCCCCGACCACGGCGACCCGAGCCCGCTGAACGCGTTGAGGATGCCGGTGCGGTTGCCGGGGATGCCCTGCGTCTGGGTGTTGCCGGAGGTGTCGGTGACGCTGACCGTCAGCGGGACGCTGAACATGTCGACCGTCGTGGAGTTGATGAAGATGCCCGTGCCGCCGCTGCTCGCCCGCGCGAATTCCGTCCAGTCGTAGAGCACGTTGGCGTTCGGGTCACTGGCGACCCAGGGCGCCGGCTCGACGAGCCCGTTCGTCGTGAGGACGCGTGGTACGACCTGCGGCGCAACCCGGTGTTCCTCATCGGCGCCGCCATGATCACCCTGTTCGTGGCCATCTCC
>NZ_JBEZFH010000058.1:0-36167 GCF_040649355.1 Sphaerisporangium sp. NPDC049002
TACGGCCGACCTCGTCGCGTCGGACGTCGTGCTGGTGGCCTGGCCGCTCGACGGCGGGTGCGACGTCCCCGTGCTGGTGAGCCTGGCTCTGATGCTTCACCCTGGTGACACGCCTGGTCAGGGCGCGTGATGGTACTTCTCGGGTCTGGGGTCGGCTTCGGAAGCGGCCGGCCGTGGAGAGCTAGAAGGGGAGCGCTCGGCCTGAGGGACTGCGAAGATCAAGGGGGAGTGGCTGGCGTGGGGGCTTGGGCCGTTGCGTGATGAGAATCCGCTTCATGTCCTTCTCCTTCGGTACGGGCTCACACTTCCCTCGTCACTCGTCGGCGGACAGGTCCTGTGCCTCACTGGGTAATCCGACGGCCGGGCGAGGTGCGTGGACCCGACCTCACCTCCTGTTTACCCTTTCGGGGGCTGCCGCAGACGCTTCCGACCTCAGTTTCTCTGATCTTGATTTGCCACGTAACCCCTACCGCCCCCAGGTGGGACGGCTCGCTCATTGGTCCACCGGGTGCCCGCAGAAACCGCAGAAGCGGTGCGCCCTGCCGAGGCGCATGCCGCACTGCGTGCAGAACAGCACCTGACCGCCGCTGCCCGCGGGGACGCCGTGCCCGGCGACCGCGGCCCCGGCGGGCCCGGCCGGAGCGGAGCCTCCCGTACCCGCCCCGTCGGGACGGGCGCCCCCGGGCGACACGGCGACAGGGGAGGCGCCCGTGCCCTGAACCGGCCCGGACTGCCGGTGGTACGCGGGGAAGGAGCCCTCCGGAGGCCCGGCCTCCATCGTCTGGGTGCCGCCGGGCGGCCACGTGGAGACGGCGGCGAGCGGTTCGGACGGGCTCTCGCCCGCCTCCTGCCCCGCGCGCCGGCGCCGCCGCAGCGTCAGCGGCACGGCCACCGCGATCAGCACGCCCGCGGCCACCACCCCGATGGCGGTCAGCAGCAGCGGCGACAGGCCCGTTGCGCTCTTCGCCGGCGGGGCCTTCGCCTGGCCGGGGGAGGGGGCGGCGGCACGGTTGGCCCGGGCGAAGCGCAGGTGGTCCTGGGCGACGGCATGGTCGGGACGGACCCTCAGCACCTGTTCCAGCACGGGTATCGCGTTGGCGTAGAACTTGTTGTGGTTGGACCCGAGGGCGGTCACGTACAGCACGTCGACGGGGCCCCTGCGGGCGGTGACGTTGGCCGCGACGAGCGCCTCGCGAATGTCCTCCACCGGAGTCAGGGTCTCCGGCGCGTCGCCGCCCCCGGTGACGAGCCCGATGACCTCGCTCTTGCCGTCGTCGATCACCGCCGCGCCGTCGCCGTCGTTCGAGAGGAACGTGCTGAGCTTGGCGCGCTCGGCGGGCTTGAACGTGCGCCCGCCCGGCGGGTCGAGGTGGGCGGTCTCCACCTTGGGCGGAGCCTTCGCGCTCGGCCGGGTGGGCAGCCCGACGAGGTCGGTGGACTCGATGCCGCTGCCGAGCGACGTGGCCAGGGGGACCGTCGGGAGCGTCGAGTCCTCGCCGCCCTTGCTGAGCTTCAGCACGGCGGGCGCCGAAGGCGAGGTGCCGGTGTGCACCAGGTCGGCCGGGTAGCCCTCGGGCACGGGCGGGTCGGCGTACGGGAAGACGGTGACCTTGGTGACGGGCGTGAAGATGCAGTTGGAGTTCTGCTGCCTCGGCGGGTAGCACGCCTGGAGGCGGCCGTTGAGCTCGGGGTTCTTCAGCTTGTGCCGGGAGAAGTCGGCCGGGATCTTGACCTTGAAGTATTCGGCGAAGACGCGGTTGGCCGCGTAGACGGCGGGGTCCTTGCTGGACTGGACCACGCCGGTGGCGGTCACGATGACGCCGTCGGGGGAGACGTTGAACCCGCTGCCGGTGCCCACCGGGATCTCGTACTCGCGGACCACCTGCTGGATCACGCCCCGGTCGTCGAGCAGGTTGACGGTGACGTGGGCCAGCGCCTCGACGCGGACCGTTCCAGGTGTGACCCGGTCGGTCGAGCCGCTCGGGTGGGGGTGCATTGTGAGGGTGAGCGATCCGAGGGCGCTTAACCCCGCGACGAGGTGGTGCAGGCGGGGCATCTCCGCCTCCTATTCCGGATCAGAATGAATCCAGACTCCCAGTGCGGGCACCGCCGTTCAAGGCGTACGCGGAGGCCGTCATGGACTTGCAATCGGTCCTTGAACGGCCTGCGACAGGCGTTATCGATCTTGATCGGACTTGGAGGTAACTTGGAGGCGACTTGGGGTCGGGCGATTGGCCGTGTCGCGGAGGCCGGTTAAACATTAACCTCCAGGCTATGGCGGTACTCACCTGGTTTTATCGGCACTTCGGGGGCCGACGCGGAGCTTTTCCCGTGGTGTGCTCCCTGGGCCGCGTACGCCTTCCGATCTGCCGAGGAGTCCTCTCATGACCATCCGCATCGTCGTCGCCGACGACCAGGCCATGGTGCGCGCCGGGCTCCGCCTGGTGGTGGACTCCGAGCCGGGCATGGAGGTCGTGGGCGAGGCCGCCGACGGGGCCGAGGCCGTCAGCGTGGCCCGCCGCCTGCTGCCCGACGTCGTCCTGATGGACATCTCGATGCCGAGGATGGACGGCCTGACCGCCGCCCGGAAGCTCCTCGACACCCCGAACCCGCCGAAGATCGTCATGCTGACCACCTTCGACACCGACGAGAACCTCTACGCCGCGCTGCGGGCCGGCACCAGCGGGTTCCTGCTCAAGGTGTCGCCCCCCGAGCAGCTCGTCGAGGCGATCAGAGTGGTCGCCGCCGGGGACGCCCTGCTCGACCCCGCCGTCACCACCCGCGTGATCGCGTCTTTCGCGGGCCGGCACGAGCCGGTCAGGCCGCCGCAGCTCGCCGAGCTGACCCCGAGGGAGCTTGAGGTCCTGCGAAGCCTCGCCCGGGGCCTCACCAACGCCGAGATCGCCACCGAGCTCTTCGTGGGGGAGGCCACGGTCAAGACCCACGTGGCCCGCGTGCTGATGAAGCTGCAACTGCGCGACCGTGCTCAGGCGGTGGTGTTCGCGTACGAGTCGGGGGTCGTGCGGCCGGGTGTCGAAGCCGGGTAGTCCGAGGCCCAGCGCTCGTCGCCCATCGGTCTCACCATCTCGCATCCTCGGCCGGGGTGCTCCACCCGAGCCGGGGCGGAGGAGCTGTTCCGTGTCGTCGATGACGCTACCCGGTGACCCCGCGTTCATCATCCGTCCAGCGGGTGACCCATACTCCGCCGTCCGGAGGAACCCGTAAGCGGGACGGGCCCGGCCGCGCCGCGCCCGGCGGCCGACCCCGTACCGGATCCCCGGCGCGGGTCCCGTAGACCGGCGGCCCCCCGACCGGTACGCCGTGCCCCCCTACCCGGACGCGGGACGTCCCACGCGGTACGGGTTTCCCGCACGAGGGGGTCATGCATGTATATTTTCCGTACATAACCGGATGATCCTGGAGAAATTTCGCTATTGGAGGGATGGGGCGGTATGAGGGCTTTCCCGAGGGTGCTCTTCGACGAGGCGCACAACGAGTCGTGGACGATCCGCCGTGAGGTCGCCGAGGCGATCAACCCGGCGCACCCCGACGACAACAGCTACGCCGGCGCCGCCGAGGTCCTGCGGCACCTCGGGCACACCGTCGCCGCCCACACCGAGGGCCCGATCACGCCGGCCGTGCTCGCCGCGCACGACGTCTTCGTCATCGCCCATCCCTCCGCCGACCGCTGGGAGCGCACCGTCGGGCTCGGCAGCCCGATCCTGCCGGTCGAGGAGCTCGACGCCATCGAGGAGTACGTCGCGGACGGCGGCGGCCTGATCGTGCTCGCCGAGTGCGAGCAGGAGAAGTACGGCAACAACCTGGCCGACCTGCTGGCCCGGTTCGGCGTGGGCATCGAGCACGCCACCGTCCAGGACCCGGGCAACTCCTACAACGGCGTGGCGACCTGGGTGCTCGGCACCCCCGTACCGGCCGAGGGGGACGACCTGACGGCCGGGGCGCGCGAGGCGTGCTTCTACCGCGCGGGCGTGCTGAACCCGCCCGCCGGCGCGACCGTCCTGTTCGAGACCTCCCCCGCCGCCGACCTCCCGCGCCGCGCGCTGGCGGTCGCCCTGCGCCACGGCCGGGGACGGGTGGTCGTGTTCGCCGACTCCGACCTGTTCGGCGACGACTCCATCCACGACCTCCGGCACGCCCGGCTCTGGGGCAACGTCGTGACCTGGGCCGCCCGCGTCCCGGCAGGGGCCACGGGCGGGATCGAGGTCGACGGCGGCTTCGCCGAGCTCAAGCAGGCCGTCGAGGAGCTGCGCCCGCTCACGGCCAAGGACGGGTCCGTGGAGGACGCCGAGGCCGCCGCTCCCATCGTCGAGCGCGTCGTCGCGAGCATCGAGAAGCTCGCGCCGCGCTTCCCGCACGACGAGGAGTACCTCGCCACCGTCGTCGCCGACCTGCGCAAGTGGCAGGCCGCCGGATACGGGGTGCCCGACTTCCTCGACTCGCTGAACGCCTTCCACCCCGACACCCAGCGCGTCGACGGGCTGGAGCACCTGGTCGTCTTCCCGATGTACACCCAGAACGGCAACCCGAACCGCAACCTGGAGGCGGTCTGGATCCGCACGGTGTGGCCGGAGTGGCTCGCCCACCTGGAGAGCGTGCGCTACGACAACCCGATGTTCGTGCCGATCGCGTTCGTCGACTTCACGGCCGGTTATGACACCAACTCCGCGGTGCTGTTCCCCGAGACCGTCGCGGTGCGCGAGACCCCGCCGCGGTTCACCTGGGGCGGCATCTTCTGCGACCGCGAGGCCGCCCGCTTCCGCAGCGTCGGCCGCGCCGCCGCCGACACCCTCAAGCTGGCCCTCCCGGCGGACGTGGGGCGCCTGCTCGAAAGCCAGGAGCTCGCCCAGGACACCTACGTCCTGTGGGACCTCGTGCACGACCGCACCCACAGCCACGGCGACCTGCCGTTCGACCCCTTCATGATCAAGCAGCGCATGCCGTACTGGCTGTACTCCCTGGAGGAGCTGCGCTGCGACCTGACGGCGTTCGGCGAGGCGGTCAAGCTGGAGAAGGAAGGCGTGCCGCACGCACGGTACGTGCAGTTCGGGATCCTGTTCGACAGGCTGTTCCGGTTCCCGATCACCGGCGATCGGGTGCGCAACTACGACGGCCTCGGCGGCCAGCTCCTGTTCGCCTACCTGCACCGCAACGACGTCGTCCGCTGGACCGACAACCGGCTCAGCATCGACTGGGACCGGGTCGCCGGTTGCGTGGCGGACCTGCGCGGCGAGGTGGAGAAGCTCTACCGCGACGGCATCGACCGCTCCAAGCTGGCGCACTGGCTCGCCGCCCACCAGCTCGTCGCCGCCTACGTCGCCCCGCACCCCTCCTCAGTGTGGAACCGCGGCGCGGACGCTCTCCCCGTCGAGGGCTTCCCGAAGGCCGTGGTGGACGCGGTCCTGCCCGACGAGTTCCCCCTGAGCATGTTCTACGAGGCCCTGCGTCGTAAGCTTTCAGGCGTCATCGAGGCCACGAAGGGAATCCGCGCGTGAGCAACCCCAGCCATCGGCCCCGTACGGTCGTCGTCGCCGGGGCGGGCGGGCCCACCGGCCGCGCCGTCGCGGCGCGCCTCGCCGCGCGCGGCGACATCGTGATCGGGGTCGGCAGGCACGAGGCCGACGGCGTGACCGCGGCCGACCTCACCGACCCGAAGGCCGTTCGCGAGCTGGCCCACCAGGTCCTCGCGGAGCACGGGCGGGTCGACGGGGTCGTCCACCTCGTCGGTGGCTGGCGGGGCTCGAAGACCTTCGCCGAGACCGACCTGGCCGACTGGGACGTCCTGCACGAGCAGCTCATCCGCACCCTGCAGAACGTCTCGCTGGCGTTCGAGCCGGCGCTGCGCGAGAGCGACGGCGGCCGGTTCGCCATCGTCTCGGCCAAGGCGGCCCAGGAGCCCACCCAGGGCAACGCGGCCTACGCGGCGGCCAAGGCCGCCGCCGAGGCGTGGACCCTGGCGCTCGCCGACGCGCTGCGCGGCACCCAGAGCGCCGCGACGATCCTGGTGATCAAGGCCCTGGTCAACGACGACATGCGCGCGGCGAGCCCGGAGCGCAAGTTCCCCGGCTTCACCGACGTGAACGACCTCGCCGAGGCCGTCGCCGGTCTGTGGGACCGCCCCGCCGGCGAGATCAACGGCACGCGATTGGACCTCACCACGTGACCCAGGCACGACGTCACCACGACCCCGCGGTGAAGGGGTTCGCCAGCGACAACTACGCGGGCGTCCACCCGGAGATCCTCCAGGCGCTGGCCCTCGCCAACGGCGGCCACCAGATCGCCTACGGCGAGGACGCCTACACCGAGGCGCTCCAGGAGGTCTTCAAGCGGCACTTCGGGCCGGCGGCCGAGGCGTGGCCGGTGTTCAACGGCACCGGCGCCAACGTCGTCGGCCTGCGGTCGATGACCGCGCCGTGGGAGGCGGTCGTCTGCGCCGAGACCGCGCACATCAACACCGACGAGGGCGGGGCCCCCGAGCAGAGCGCCGGGCTCAAGCTGATGAGCGTGGCCACGCCCGACGGCAAGCTCACCCCCGACCTGATCGACAGGCAGGCGTGGGGCTTCGGCGACGAGCACCGCGCCCAGCCCCGGGTGGTCTCGATCTCGCAGAGCACCGAGCTCGGCACGCTCTACAGGCCCGAGGAGATCACCGCGATCGCCGACCACTGCCGCGAGCTCGGGATGCTGCTGCACCTCGACGGGTCGCGCCTGATCAACGCCGCTGCGGCGCTGGACGTCCCCCTGCGCGCGCTGACCACCGACGCGGGCGTGGACGTACTGTCATTCGGCGGCACCAAGAGCGGGCTGATGTTCGGCGAGGCCATCGTCGTGCTCAACCCCGCGGCCGTGCGGGGCCTGATCTACCTCAGGAAGAGCGCGATGCAACTCGCCTCGAAGATGCGGTTCGTGTCGGTCCAGTTCGAGGCGCTGCTCGGCGGCGACCTGTGGCTGCGCAACGCGACGAACGCCAACGCCATGGCCGCGCGCCTCGCGGCGGCCGTGCGCGACATCCCGGGTGTGACGCTGACCAGGGCCGTCGAGGCCAACGCGGTCTTCGCCGTGCTGCCCCGCGACGTGGCCGAGAGGGTGCGCAAGCGGTTCCGCTTCTACACCTGGAACGAGGCCACGGGGGAGGTCCGCTGGATGACGGCCTTCGACACCACCGAGGCCGACGTGGACGCCTTCGCCGCCGCGATCGCCGAGGAGATGGCCCAGGCCTGAGGGCCCAGGCCTACTTGAGGATCGAGGGGTAGGGCTGGGCGCCGCGCTCCTTCAGCAGGTCCGTCATGTACTGGATCTCGCTGTCCTGCGTGTCCACGATGCTCTGCGCCATGCCCCGCACCTCGGGGCGGTTCGACAGCTTCAGCAGCGCCTTCGCCATCTGGACCCCGCCCTCGTGGTGACGGATCATGAGCTGGAGGAAGAGGATCTCGGCGTCCTTGCCCTTGGCGGCCTGGAGGCGCTTCAGCTCGTCGGCCGAGGCCATGCCGGGCATCGCGGCCGGCCCAGCGGAGGGCGCAGCGGAGGGCACAGCGGAGGGTTCACCGGTCGCCGGGGCCGCGCCGTGGCCGTGACCCGCCATCCAGGCCATCGCGGGCCGGTCGGTCGCCTGGTTGAGGCCCCACTGCTGGAGCCATCCCATGAACACGCCACGCTGGGCCGTCTGGGTGGTGATGATGTCGTACGCGAGCGACCGGATGTGGGAGTCGTCGCTCGCGTCGCGCACGGCGAAGCCCATCTCGACCGCTTGGGCGTGGTGGACCGCCATGTCGCGCGAGAAGCCCGCCTCGGGCGAGGCGTCCCCCGGAGGGGCGGACCGCCCGGTGATCAGCAGCATTGCTACGGCGGTGGCCACGCAGGAGACCAGCGCGACGAGGACCAGGCGAGTTCGTGAGGTGATCATTGCCAGCCAGAAGAGTGATTGCCTTGGGCATTAGACGCAAACGTTATTACCTACCCACTATCCTCCACATAAGCACGGGAGCTTGACCATTCAGGGTCATGACCAGCCGTTGGAGGATTGATGGCCAAGGAGAGGACGCAGGCACGGCGGGAGCACCTCGCCCAACTGCGTGCCGCGCAGAAACGCAAAGAGCGGCGCACCGCCATGCTCATGTGGGGAGCGGGGGCCTTCGTCATCGTCCTGCTGGTCGGCCTGGTCGGTTTCTACGTCATCCAGGAGCGGTCGCAGTCGGCGCTGGACGGGGTCAAGACCTTCGCCTACAAGGGCTCGCAGCACACCCCGATCAAGGTCAACTACAAGGAGACCCCGCCGGCCGGCGGCGAGCACAACCCCACGTGGCAGCAGTGCGGGGTGTACGACCAGCCGATCAACAGCGAGAACGGCGTGCACTCCATGGAGCACGGCGCGGTGTGGATCACCTACAAGCCCGACCTCCCCAAGGCGGACGTCGACAAGCTGAAGGCGCTCGTCACCTCCGACTACCTCCTCCTCAGCCCGTTCCCCGGCCTCTCGGCGCCCGTCGTCGTCAGCTCCTGGAACCACCAGCTCCCGCTCAAGGGCGCCGACGACCCCCGCCTGGCCAGGTACATCACGAAGTACAAGCAGAATCCGCAGACCACCCCGGAGTACGGCGCGACCTGCTCCGGCCAGGGCAGCACCGACAAGCTCGCCTCCGACAACCCGCTGCCGACGACGATGCCCTCCCAGGCTCCGAGCGGTGCGGCGACGCCGGAGGCCGGCATGGCCCCGAGCGCCACGCCGTCTTCCTGACCCGCGCCTTCCCCCGCCGTACGGCCCCGCGACCCCGGTCGTGAGCGGCCGTACGGCGGATCCGCCGTCTCAGCGAAGGATCTCCTCCGGGCCCACCGCCGCGAGGCCGTGGGCCTCCCCGACGGGCGGGCTGGTGAGGGCGCCCCCGTGCGTGTTCAGCCCGAGCGCCAGCGCCGGGTCGTCCAGCAAGGCCTCACGCCATCCCTTGTCGGCGATCGCCAGGGCGTACGGCAGGGTCACGTTGGTCAGCGCGTACGTCGAGGTGTGCGGCACCGCCCCCGGCATGTTGGCCACGCAGTAGAACACCGAGTTGTGTACCCGGTAGGTCGGATGGGCGTGGGTGGTGGGACGGGAGTCCTCGAACGCGCCCCCCTGGTCGATCGAGATGTCCACCAGCACCGAGCCCTCCTTCATCCGGGAGACCAGCTCGTTGGAGACGAGCTTGGGCGCCTTGGCGCCGGGGATCAGCACGGCGCCGATCACGAGGTCGGCGCCGAGGACGGCGCGCTCGATCTCGTAGCTGTTGGACGCGACGGTCTGGAGATGCCCCCGGTAGATCATGTCGGCCTGGCGCAGCCTGTCGATGTTCCTGTCCAGGAGCAGGACCTCCGCCTGCATCCCGAGCGCGATCGTCGCGGCGTTCATGCCCGTCACCCCGGCCCCCAGCACCACCACCTTGGCCGGGTACACCCCAGGGACCCCGCCCATGAGCACGCCCCTGCCGCCGCCCTGCCGCATCAGGTGGTAGGCGCCCACCTGCGGGGCCAGGCGTCCCGCCACCTCCGACATGGGGGCCAGCAGCGGCAGCGCCCCGTTCCCCGTCTGCACGGTCTCGTAGGCGACGCCGGTGACCCCGGACTCCATCATCGCCAGGGTGAGCTTCCGCGAGGCGGCGAGGTGCAGGTAGGTGAAGAGGATCTGGCCCTCGCGCAGCAGGGGGTACTCGGAGGCGATCGGCTCCTTGACCTTGAGGATGAGGTCGCCCTCCCGCCACACCTCCTCCGCCGATTCGAGGATCGTCGCGCCCGCCGCGCGGAAGTCGTCGTCGGGGATGGACGACCCGGCGCCCGCCCCGCGCTCGACGAACACGTCGTGGCCGTGACGGGTCAGTTCGTTGGCTCCGGCGGGGGTGACGGCGACGCGGTGCTCGTGGTCCTTGACCTCTCGGGGTATTCCGACCTTCATGAAATCCTCCTTCGACCCCAGGGGTGGCCCTCTGGCATGTCTGTGGACTGCCCGCCACCCGCCCCGGTTCACTGTGCGAGCCGGGCTCTTGTGCGCTCCTGGCTCCCCGTTCGACCGTGCCGCCCGGCCCGCTTCCTGGAATCCCCGGCGCGGCGGGCGCTGTGGCGGGCCGTGACGGCCGGTCCGTGTTCACCCGGCGTTCCCCGGAAAGCTCCTGCCATGGAGCTGTTGGATGAATTGTCCTGTTGTGCGGCAAATTGTCAGGACATCTACAGCCTAGAACTCTCCGCCGAGAGGCCCATCTGCGGTTAGCTCGATGCCGCGAGCCTCGGTAGGCTCGCCCGAGCGATGTCAGTCAGGGGTGAGGATGCGTAACCATCCGGCGGTGGACGATCACAGTGATCGACCCAAGGCGCCGCCGGACGTTCCTGGCGCGTTCGGGGACGAGCCGACGCTCACCATGGAGCGTGTGCCGGCCCACCTGGAGGAGCCTCCGCACACCCCGGACCAGCCTCCGGACGCACCGGACCGGCCGCTCACGCCTTCCGACCGGCCCCCGTCCGGGAGCGGCGAGCCGCCGTCAGGGGCTGACAAGGTCGCGGCCGGCAGGTTCGGGGAGGCCGAGCCGCCGTTCGAGGCGGACAAGCCGCCGTCCGGTGCCGATGAGCCGCCGATGAGCCCGGCCGAGCCGCCGATCGGTCCGGCCGAGCCGCCCATGGGTCCGGCCGAGCCGCCCATGGGTCCGGCCGAGCCGCCGATCGGTCCCGGTCAGCCGCCGATCGGCCCCGAGGGGCCGCCTCCCGGACCCGGAGGCCCCGGCACGCCCGGCGGACCGGCCGGTCCGAGCGGGCCGCCGCGCGCCGCGCGCGCCACGACCGTCGCCCTGATCGTCGGGCTCTTCGTCGTGGTCCTCGTCACCGGAGTCCTCGGCACGATCGCCGTGCTGATGACGCGGGAGCCCGGCCTCCCGCTCGGCGCCTCGCCGCCTCGCCGCCTCGCCACCCCCATCCACTTCGCCCCCGTCATCGGCGTGCGGGCGGCTCCGTGCCCGGGGGCGGAGGCGGTGCTCGACGACGCGGGCACGACCTGCTACCAGGTCGACGCCGGGGTCACCGTCACCTCGGTCGTGAAGGTGACGACGGTCGCCGACAAGGACGGCACGTACTCCGTGCGCGTCGTGCTGGCCCCCGAAAGCCGCGAGAAACTGGCCAGCCTCACCAAGGACGCGCTCAACCAGCAGCTCGCCGTGGTGGTGGACGACAAGGTCGTCACCGCACCGAGGGTCGCGCAGCCGATCACCGACGACAGCCTCAGCATCGCGGGGCTCACCAAGGAGGCGGCCGACGCGCTGATGTCCCGCCTGCTGGGATCGGGGGGCGCGGTCACCGGCACGTCGGCTCCCGAGAACCCCGCCCAGACGTCCACCTGCCCGCCCGCCGACGGCGCCACCCAGCCCAACGGCGCCACGCAGCCTGACGGCACCAATGGCGTCAATGGCGGCAACGGCGTCACCCAGCCCAACGGGCCCATCGGCGCCAACGGCGCTACCGGCACCGACGGGAACCCAGGGACGACGGGGACGCCCCCGGCCAACGGCGCGCCCGACGGTGCCTCCACCTGCCCGCCCGGCACGGGAGCAGGTACGGGAGCAGGCACGGGTGCAGGTACGGGAGCAGACACGGGGGCAGGCACGGGTGCAGGTACGGGAGCAGACACGGGGGCAGGTACGGGGGGTCCTACGGGGACCAGCACCGGCGGCGCGCCCAGCACGTCCGCGTCCCAACCGGGGTCCGCGCCGCTGGCGCCCCCGTCCGCGACGCACACGCCCGGCACCGGAGCCCAGACCTCGCCGGCCGCCCGCGACGGCGGGGCGCCGCAGACGCGGCCCACCGGTTCCTCGGCCATGAGCAAGCGCACCCCGGACCCCCGCTTCGCGAGCTGCAAGCAGGCCCACGCGGCGAACTACGGCCCGTACACCAAGGGCGTCCACGTGGAGTACGACTGGTACGTCGACGGCGACCACGACGGCGTCGCCTGCGAACGCGGCGACGTCACCTAGGGATCACACCAAGGCCGGGTGACGCCCGCGCCTACTCGGCCAGGGCGATGTCGTGGGGGCGGATGGGGACCCGGGTCAGGGGGAGTCCGGTGGCGGCGCGGACGGCGGCGGCCACGGCCGGGGTGGAGGACAGTGTGGGCGGCTCGCCCGCTCCCCGCAGGCCGTACGGCGCGTCGGGGTCGGGGTTCTCCAGGATCGACAGCCTCATGGGCGGCATGTCGAGGATCGTCGGGATCAGGTAGTCGGTGAACGACGGGTTCAGCACCCTGCCGTCGCGGACCTGGATCTCCTCCATGAGCGCGAGCCCGAGCCCCTGCGCCGAACCGCCGTGGATCTGCCCTTCGAGCGCCAGAGGGTTGAGGATCTTGCCCACGTCCTGCACGGCGGCGAGCTCGACGACCTTGACCAGGCCGAGCTCGACGTCCACGTCCACCACGGCGCGGTGGACGCAGAGCGCGAGCTGGGTGTGGGAGTCGCCCTGCCCGGTCACCGGGTCCATCGGGTAGGTCGGCCGGTGCCGGTACTCGCGGGTCTCCTCCACGGGCCCGAACGCCTCAAGCAGGTCTTCGAGCGGGACCCCCGGGTTCTCCTCCCGCAGCTTGTCCAGCCGCTCGCGCACGGCCTCGCACGCGGTCTTGACCGCGCCCCCGGTGACGTACGACTGCCGGGAGGCCGAACTGGAGCCCGCCGACCCTACGGAGGTGTCCGCCGGGGCGACGGTCACCCGCTGGATGCCGAGCTCGGTGCGGGCGATCTGCGTCTGGACCATGAGCAGGCCCTGCCCGACCTCGGCGGCGGCGGTGTGTACCAGCACGTGCGCCTCGCCGCCGAGCAGCTCGACCTTGACCCTGGCCGTCGAGTAGTCGTCGAAGCCCTCCGAGAAGCAGATGTTCTTGATGCCCACGCCGTACCCCACGCCCCGGCGCACGCCCTCGCCGTGGGTCGTCTGGGCCACCCCGCCCGGCAGGGAGCGCAGGTCGGGGGAGCAGTTGGAACCGGGCAGGGGCATGGCGGCCAGCTCACGCAGCATGCCGGCGAGCGGCGCCGGCGACTCGATCACCTGCCCGGTGGCCAGCCGCGACCCCTGCGAGACGGCGTTGAGCACCCGGATCTCGACCGGGTCGATCCCGCACGCCTCCGCCAGCCGGTCCATCTGGGACTCGTAGGCGTAGCACGCCTGGACGGCGCCGAAGCCGCGCATCGCCCCGCAGGGCGGGTTGTTGGTGTACGCGCCGTAGGCGTCGATCCAGACGGTGTCCACCTCGTACGGCCCGACGCCAAGGGAGGCCGCGTTGCCGACCACGGCGGGGGAGGACGAGCAGTACGCGCCCCCGTCCAGGATGATCTCGGCCCTGACATAGACGAGCTTGCCCTCGCGGGTGGCCCCGTGCTCGTAGCGCATCCGGGCGGGATGCCGGTGGACGTGGCCGAAGAACGACTCCTCGCGGCCGTAGACCATCTTGACCGGCCTGCCGGTGCGCAGGGCCAGCATGCTGGCGTGGATCTGCATCGACAGGTCCTCGCGGGCGCCGAACGCGCCGCCGACCCCGGCCAGCGTCAGCCGCACCTTGTCCTTGGGCAGGCCGAGGCAGGGGGCGAGCTGGTCCTGGTCGACGTGCAGCCACTGCGTCGCGATGTAGAGGTCGACGCCGCCGTCCTCCGAGGGCACGGCGAGGCCGGACTCGGGGCCGAGGAACGCCTGGTCCTGCATCCCGACCTCGTACTCCGCGGTGACCACGACCTCGGCCATGGCGGCGGAGGGCTCGCGGCCGACCCGCACCGGCTGGTGGCGTACGAGGTTGCCCCCCGGCTGCACCTTCGGGCACTCGGGGTCGAACAGGGCGCGTCGCGCGTCGCTGACCGCCTCGCGCGGCTCGTACTCGACCACGATCGCCGACGCCGCGCGCCGGGCGGTCTCGGGGTGGTCGGCGGCCACGATCGCGACGGCCTCCCCCTGGTAGCGGACCTGGTCGATGGCCAGCACGGGCTGGTCCTTGTGCTCCAGGCCGTAGAACCGCTCGCCGGGGACGTCCTCGTGGGTCAGCACGGCGTACACGCCCGGCATGGCCAGCGCGGCGCCCACGTCGATCGACCGGACCCAGGCGGACGGGTGGGGGCTGCGCAGCGTCGCGCCCCACAGCATGTCCGCCAGGTAGAGGTCGGAGGAGTAGGCGAACTCGCCCGTCACCTTCAGGTTGCCGTCAGGGCGGGTCACGTTGGCCCCGACCCCTTGCCCCTGGCTCTGGCTGCTCGCGGTATGGGTCACACGGGCAGTACATCAGCCCAGTTCAAGGCCGCCAATAGGCACACCCGTGAAACGCCGGGGCGGGCCACCGACGCTGCTTGTAGGTTCGTCCAAACGTGCGCGGTTAGCCTGGGTCTGTGCGCATACGTGATCTGCTGGCGATGGACCAGCTCCGGCTAGGCCTGCTGTCGGACCCCGGGCATCTGGACCGGCGCTTCACCGGCGTGCACATCACCGACCTGCCCGACCCCGGCCGCTACCTGTCCGGCGGAGAGCTGGTGCTGACGGGGATGATGTGGCGCAGGGAACCGGAGGACTCACGCCGGTTCGTCGAGATCCTCGCCACCGCGAAGGTGGCGGCGCTCGGCGCCGGCCGGGCCTGGCTCGGCGTCGTGCCCGACGACGTGGTCGAGGCGTGCCGCGAGCACGACCTCCCCCTGCTGGACGTGCCGACCGAGGTGTCCTTCCGCACGCTCAGCGAGCTGGTGGAGACGCGCCTGGCGGGTGCGAGGGTCGTCGACCTGCGCGGCGCCCTCGGCCGGCACCGCCGGATCGTCGCCGCGGTGGCCGACGGCGCGGGCCTGGACGAGCTCTTCGCGCTGACCGCCGAGGAACTGGGCGTCACCGGCGCCGTGATCTCCTCGACGGGCACGGTCATCGCGGGACGGCTCGAAGGAGACCTTCCCGTACGGCTCGCGCGGGAGTACCTGTCGGCCACGCGGCTGCCCCATCTGGTGCGGACCCCCAAGGGGCCCTTCACGCTGTTCGGGGTCGACCGGGCGCACCGGGCGGCCGGGTGGGCTCTGGTCTGCGACGCCGACCTGCTCGCCGACGCCGACACCGGTTTCGAGCTCGCGGCCTGCGTGGCGCTGGAGCGCGGTCGCGCCGAGGAGGGCCGCAGGGTCGAGCGCCGCCTCGCGGAAGAGCTGATCGCGCTCGCCTGTTCCGGCGAGGCCGACCCCGCCGAGGTCGCCGCGCGGCTGCGCACCTGCGGGATCGACGCCGCGCAGCCGTACGCGGTGGTCACGGCGACCGTCACCCGGCCCGGCGCGACGGACGGGCCAGACCCCGCCGTGCTCGGCGGGCAGGTGATCGAGGAGCTGCTGGACCGCAGGGTGGTGGCCGCCGCGGGGGCGGACGGAGCCGTGGCGCTGGTGCCGTTGATCGACCCGGACACACCTGGTGGCCGTAAAGCGCATATGGGCGCGACCGGAAACGAGGCGGAGCGAGCGCCCGGGGCCGGGACCGGAAAGGAGTCCAGAACGGTGCCGGAAACCGGCACTGGTGCCGGGATCGTCCCCTGGACCGCGGTGCGCGTGCGGAGTAACGTGCAAGTGCAAGCCCGATCGCAAGTGCAGCGTAGTGTGCAAGCGCTTCTCGACCTGTTGGGGGGCAGGGTGGCGACACTTCAGGCGGCTCTGCCGAGGACGCGAGTGTCAATCGGCGTGAGCGCGGGCCTGATCGGCCCCGGAGCCATCCGCGGTGGCGCCGAGGAAGCGGGCCACGCGCGGCGCATGGCGGAGGCGCGCGGCGGAGGAGTGGTGACCAGCGATGAGATCTACACTCATGTCCTTCTGCTGGCCACCGTCCCCGACGACGTGCGGCGGTCCTTCGCTGATCGGATCCTCGCCCCGCTGTTCGCCTACGACCGAAGGCACCAGTCGGAGTTGGTCCGCACGCTTGGGACCTTCCTCGACTGTGCAGGTTCATGGAACGTTTGCGCGGAGCGTCTGCACGTGCATGTGAACACGGTGAGGTATCGCATCCGGCGGGTTGAGGAGTTGACCGGACGTGATCTGTCCTCGATGGCAGACAGGGTCGATCTTTTTCTCGCCCTGCGTGCCGGCTGAGTTACAAGTTAGCAGCAGGGATAGTCAGCAGCCCTGCTAAAGGCAGACGCGCTGGCTTCTGCTGTCATAGCATTGCACGTGAGGCCGGGTACGGTGATGACGAAGAATGCTAGTACGGACAAGGCGAGGCGGCGGCGCATGTTGACTCCCGTCGATGGCGGTCTAGCGGGTCTTAGATCTTTCAAGGGGTGCCAGTGACTAGTCAAGATCTCATAGGCCAGCGTATCAAGACGATGCGTCGGCAGCGTGGTCTCTCGCAAGCGCAACTGGCTCACCCTGAGCTCTCGGATAGTTATGTATCACTAATCGAGAGCGGCAAGCGAACGCCTACGGCGGCCGTTCTGGAATTGCTGGCGGCAAAGCTCGACTGTTCTCTAACTTATCTGATCAACGGCGTTACGGCCGAGCAGATGCAGGACCTGGAGCTCGGCCTCGGCTATGCCTCCCTGGCCCTGAACAACGGCGAGGTCGCCGAGGCCAGAAGCCGCTACGCCGACCTGCTGAGCGATGGCACCATCGCCGGCCTTTCCTCGCTGCGTCAGCAGGCGCAGTACGGTTACGCACTGGCGAGCGAGGCATGCGGCGACCTCGAAGAGGCGATCACCGTCCTGTGCCGGCTGCGCGAGCCCGGCGCTGATCCGCTGCCTCCGGAACGTGCCATCGCGGTCGCGATCGCGCTGTCGCGGTGCTACCGGGAGCGCGGCCAACTCGCCGAGGCGGTGCGCGTCGGCGAGGAGGCGATCATGGGCCCTGGCCGGCCCGTGTGGAGCGACGACCTGGTGGAGCTGGGCGCGACCCTGCTCGCCGCCTATGACGCTCGCGACGACATGCTCAGGGCACGCCAGTTCGCGGCGGAGTTGCTCGCCACGGCCGAGATGCTCGGCACCCCGCGCGCGACCGTCGCCGCCTGCTGGAACGCCGCCATCGTCGCCGAGCGCACCGGGCACGGGCAGGAGGCGCTGGCCCTCGCCGAACGCGCTCTGGCCATCCAGTCGGAGAACGGGGAGTCCCGCAATCTGGCGCGGCTCCGCATGCAGTACGCCGTGCTTCTGCTCCGGGTGCGTCCCGGGGACGCCACCGTGTGCCGTGACCTGATGCTTCGCGGCGAGCGCGGCATGGCCGAGTCTTCGGCCGGTACTCCCGACCTGGCGCGATGCGCCCTCGACCTTGCCCGGGTCGAGATCACCTTGGGCAACGCCGAGAAGGCCGTCGAGCACGCCCGCCGGGGCAGGGAGATGCTCGACCACCGCAATCCCGCGCTCCTCGCCGACGCCCACATAGTCCTCGGCAACGCGCTCCTCATGCTCGACGAGAACGCCGAGGCGGCCGAGGAGTTGGCGGCGGGTCAGGAGATCTTGGAGCACTCGGCCAACTCTCGAAGGGTGGCGGAAGGCTGGCTGAGCATGGCCAAGGCTCTTGAGCGCCTCGACGACGGCTCGGCGAGCCCGGAGGCCTACGAGCGGGCCCTCGTCTGCGCCGGCCTGTAGGCGGCCTGGCCCGGCTGTCCTCATGACCGGCACCGGTCGGATCGGCCTCGGCCCATCCGACCGGACCGGCCGCGGGCGGGTGCCTCCCGGCAGGGCCTCGGCGGGCCCTGTTTTCCACAGGGGGTGCGTGCGGTGGGGGACCGGGCCCTCACCTGAGTAGCCTTAGGGTGCTATGAGGACTTCCCCGCTTGCCGCCGCGCTCGCGCTCGTCGTCGCCATCGTGCTGGGCACGGCCTTCGCGGCTCCAGCCCTGGCCCACACGGCGCTCAAGAGCAGTGACCCGAAAAAGGGCGCCACTGTCGAGAGCCTCGACGAGGTGACGCTGACGTTCAACGAGGCCGTGCGATTCCCCGTCGTGCTCGTGCGCGATGCGGGCGGCCACGCGTACCACGACGGTAAGCCCAAGATCGACGGGCCCAAGGTCATCCAGAAGGTGTCCGGCGCCCTGCCGTCCGGGAAGTACACCATCGCCTGGCGCGTGGTCTCCGACGACGGGCACCCCATCGAGGGGGAGATCCCCTTCACGGTGAAGGCCCCGGAGGCCTCGCCGTCGGCCTCGCCTGTCCCCTCCCCGCAGGAGAGCACCGCCGCGCCGAGCACGGCGGCCGCGACGACGCCCGCGCCGGTGGACGCGACTCCCGCCGCCCAGCAGGAGGAGCAGAAGAGCGGCGGCATCCCCGCCTGGGTGTGGATCGTGGTCTTCGGCATCGCCGGCATCGGCATCGGCATGGCCCTCAGCCTGCGGAAGAAGCCGTGAGCAAGCAGCCCGCGAGCAGGCAGCCGGGAAGCAAGCAGCCCGGAGGCAAGCAGCCCGCGAGCAAGCAGCCGGGAAGCAAGCAGCCGGGGAGCGTGCAGTCCGTCGGCGGCACGCTCGCCGGCGGCGGCGTGAGCAGGACCGTCCGCCTCGCGGTCGCGGGCGTGTGCGTGGCGCTCGGCGGCCTGGCCGTCGCCATGATCGTCGGGGGTGCGGCCACCCCGCGCATCATCCCCGGCCTGCCCGACGAGGGCACGCTGACCCGCTGGGCGCTGCCGGTGTCCAAGCTGACCATGGACGTCGCGGGCGTGCTCACCGTCGGCCTGCTGCTCCTCGCCACCACGCTGCTCCCGAGCGACAAGGGCCTGCTCGGGAAGTCCGCGCTCGGCTACGTCAGGGCCGCCTCGTGGACGGGCCTGGTCTGGGCCGTGGCGGCGGCCTCCACGCTGGTGTTCAGCCTGTCGGAGACGCTGGGCACACCGGTCACCGACGTCCTCGGCGGCGAGGAGCTGACCAGCTACGCCAGCCAGGTGCCCCAGGGCATCGCGCTGACCCTCGTCGTGCTCTTCGGCACCGCCATCGCGCTCTTCTCGCGCGGCGCGATCACCGCGGGCGCCTCCGGAGGGCTGCTGCTCCTCGCGCTGGCCACCCTCATGCCCCCGGCGCTGACCGGCCACTCCTCCTCCGCGCCGAACCACGGTCTCGCCACGACCAGCGTCGCGCTGCACCTGCTGGTGCTCTCGCTGTGGGTCGGCGGGCTCCTGCTGCTGTGCGCGCACGCCCTGCGCGGCGAGCCGCACCTCGACCTCGCCGCGCACCGGTTCTCCCGCATGGCGCTGTGGTGCTTCGCCGGCGTCGGCCTGTCCGGGGTGTTCAGCGCGATCGCCCGGCTGACGGCAGTTTCCGAGATCTTCACCACCTCCTACGGGCTGATCGTCCTGGCCAAGGTCGTCGCCTTCACCGGTCTCGGAGTGATCGGCTGGTGGCATCGCGGCCGCACCCTTCCCTCGCTGACGGCCGGGAACCCGGGAGCCTTCACGAGGCTCGCCGGCGTCGAGGGCCTGATCATGCTGGTGGCGGTCGGCCTCGCCGTCGCGCTCTCGCGCACCGCCCCGCCGCCCCTCGACCTTCCGGTCGACCGGGCGTTCGAGCTGCTGGGCTACCTGATCCCGCCGCCGGTCTCGATCGGGAATCTCCTGACCCTGTGGTGGTTCGACCTGTTCTTCGCGGTGCTGGCGGCCCTGCTGGCCGGGCTCTACGGCGCCGGAGTCGTACGGCTGGCGCGTCGCGGGGACCGCTGGCCGCGCGGACGCACGATCAGCTGGGCCGTCGGCGTGCTCCTGCTCGTCCTCGTCACGCAGAGCGGCGTCGCGCGGTACGCCCCGGTGCTGTTCAGCGTCCACATGACCGAGCACATGATCCTTTCGATGCTCGTGCCGATCTTCCTGGTGCTGGGCGCCCCGGCGACCCTGGCCCTGCGGGTGCTGAAGCCCGCCGCGCGCCGGGGCGACCGCGGCCCGCGTGAGTGGATCGTCACGATCCTGCACAGCAGGGTCACCAAGGTCATCACCCACCCGGCGATCGCCACGGCCATCTTCATCGTCTCGACGTACGCCCTCTACTTCACCCCGCTCTTCGCCGCCGCCATGGAAGAGCACCTCGGGCACATCGCGATGACCCTCCACTTCCTGGTCAGCGGGTGCCTGTTCTTCTGGGTGATCATCGGAGTGGACCCGGCGCCGACCAGGCTGCCGTACTTCGGGCGGCTGCTGCTGCTCTTCGTCACCATGCCGTTCCACGCGTTCTTCGGGATCGCGCTGATGAACATGGGCACGGTCGTGGCCTCCGAGTGGTACGACCAGCTCGGCCGCACCTGGGGGGACCCCGCCCTCGCCGACCAGGGCACCGGAGGGGCCATCGCCTGGGCGTTCGGCGAGATCCCCACCCTGATCGTGCTGATCGCGCTCGCCTTCCAGTGGTACCGCGACGACGACCGTACGGCCAGGCGCGCCGACCGGCGCGCCGACGCCGTCGCCGCGAAGGAGGGCGGCACCGGGGACGCCGAGCTGGACGCTTACAACGCCTATCTCGCCAAGCTCGACAAGACCAACAGAGAGTGACCGGAGGGAGTCCCCTCTGGGGAGGAGGGGAACCTTCGCCCTCTCCTGAGCACGCCGGCACCTACCTGCGGGTAGCGTGGCATCAAGGAGTTCGGGCATAGACACCTTGGGTGGGCTTTCTCCGGAGAGCCCCACCGGGGTGGCTTCGCCTCTACCCCAAGCGAGTTCCAACCGCTCTTCAGCAACGCGTCGGTAGCGTCGCCGCCATCACACCAACAGGGCGACGCGGTGGGGCCGGGATCACGTAGCCCCGGAGCGGTGCGCCCAGGAGGGTTGGGGAGTTGTACGAAGAGTTGCGCATGCGCGGAAAGCGAAGTCTGGCGCCGGCGATCGAGGACTACCTGACGGAATGGTCCGAGCGTACCGGCATCACCGTCGAGGTCTGGGCGATGCCCAGGGAGCGGGTGACCGGGCCGGTCGCCGACGCTGTCTACGCCGTGGTGCTGGAAGCCCTGACCAATGTCGAGCGGCACAGTGGAGCCCACACCCTGTCCCTCGCCCTCACCACCGGACGCGGCGGGCTGAGGCTCACCGTGAGCGACAACGGCATAGGCTTCCCGCCGGGCCGCACGGGCCGGGGGATGGACACCATGAAGCGGCGCTTCAGCGAGGTCGGCGGGACACTGACGATCAACAGCGTCGTCGGAGAGGGCACGACCGTGAGCGGCCAGATCTGACCCAAGGGGCCGCGCCGCGACAGCCGCGACCTAGGGCGCCACGATCGGCGCGCGGGGGCCGGGCGTTCGATCGGATGGCGGGGCCCTCAGTCACAGGTGGGGCTCGGGGGCTGCTGCGCGTAGAGGCGGCCGCACTGGCGGATCACGACCTGCTGCCCGGCCGGGTTCACGGTGACCAGCAGGATCGGACGGTCGAGGGCGTGCCGCCCGTCGGGGGCGCCGTGCAGCTTCACCAGCCCGCTGTCGCCGTCGACCTCCTCCAGCTTCTCCAGCGCCAGCAGCACGCCTCCCCGTTCGACCACGTCCGGCCGCCCGTCGGCCGTCGAGGGGCCTCCCTGGCCGGAGAACGCCACCTGGGCCGCCCGCATGAGCGCCTCCGCCGCGTCCTGCGCCTGCACCGCGTACTCCTTGGACGGCTGCTGGGTCCCGGCCAGCTTCTGCATGCCGAGCGAGGTGACCAGCGCGTCGAACTTCTGGAAGAAGTCGGTCCTGAACTGCCGGGGCACGGACGCCCAGGCGCTCGGCGACGCCAGCGCGACGTAGGTGACCCGCACGCGGTTGTTGCGGCCGAGTTGCGGCTCGTGGTCGTTGACGTACTGGGTGATGTCGTCGTTGGCCATGACCGTCAGCTGGTGGCACTGCGACTTGGCGATCGCGTCGACGAAGGCCCCGAACTGCGCGGTCCGCCCGGCGTAGTAGACCAGGTCGGGCTTCTCCGGCCGGGTGCACACCTCGGTGACCTTCTCCTCCAGACCGGCCGCGTTGGTGTACCCGACCGACGTCGCCCCCTTGCCGAAGGCGCGGACGAACCTGGCGCCGAGGTCCCTGCTGAACAGGTCGCTCAGCATGGTGTCGGTGAAGACCGCCGCCGTGCGGGCGGGCGGGATGCCCTGCGCGGGGAGGCCCTCGCGCGCCCAGCGCGCGGCCACGGTGGCCAGCAGGCTGTTCGGGGTGGCCAACGGGAAGAAGGAGGGGACGTAGGCGTCGCCGCTCAGGCGGCGTCCGAGATCGTCGAACGTCGCGGTGGTGCTGATCAGCGGGATGGCCTTGCGGGCGAGAAGCTGGATCGCGGTCTGCACCTGCTGCCTGCTCTCACCCAGCCCGACCACGCCGATGACGGTCGGATCGTCCTGGATCCTGCGCAGCGCCTCCTTGGCGACGTCCTCGGCGAAGCGGAAGTCGGCTCCCGCGTTCGCGATGAGGATCCGCATCTGCAGCTTGCTGCCGTCGCCGCTGTTGTCGATCAGCTTGCGCTGCTCCAGGGCGAGGCCGGCGAGCTCGCCGTGGATGTCGGTGATCGGATCGGCGGCGCCGGCCGACGACCTCCCCGTGGTGGTGAGCTTCCCGAAGTAGATCACCGTCGCGTACGGATGGCCGGAGGAGAGGATGGCGCGGTTCTGCTCGTCGATCACCCCGAGCATGCGGGAGAGGTGCGCGTCGAAGACGAAGTCGCCGTCGCCGATGCCGATGCACTCGCCGGTGGAGGCGCGCCAGATGCCGGGGCCGCAGTTGGTGGTGGCCGACGCCAGCACGCGGACGAACGACAGGGAGACCAGCGCCGTCACCACCAGCCACGGCAGGACCGGATGCGCCAGCGCGGGACGCCGCCGCCCGCGGACCGGAACGTTGATCTTCTCAAGGATCGGGGCGTCCTTGGCCTCCATCTCGATCCGCAGCACGCGGTGGGATCCCACGGCGCGGTCCCTGGCCAGCTCCGCGCCCCACCGCTGCCACAGCTCCTCGGTGAGCTCGGGGCGTCCCGCCATCACGGGAGCGCGGACGGCGGAGGGCGTCCCGGAGGACGGGCCCCCGGCGCCGCCCGGGCCGGTCACGACGACGAGCAGCGGGTCGGGCAGGCACGTGGCGGCCCGTACCTCCTCGATGCGCGTGACCAGGCGGGTGACGCCACCGTCCACCAGCAGGACGGGATAGGACGTGCGGGCCCACGCGACCCGCCGCCAGACCTTCCACAGCCGCCGCTCGTACCCCTGCCGGAGATCTTCGAGGAAGGCGTTCACCAGCAGGTGCTCGATGCCCTCGTTGGCCTGGACGGCCTCCTGCCTCTTGCGGTCCTCGGCGGACCCGGCCTCGTACAGGGGGACGGCCTCGGCGCGGCCCCGCGCCTGGAGCAGGCGCACGGCGAACCCCGTGATGTCGTGCGGCTGGTTCCTGCGCTGCCCCGGCATGAGGTAGGGCTGGCGGCGGAACCACATGTAGCGGCGGCGCCCGGCCCAGCTGCGGGACATCAGCAGCACGTGCAGCGACCCGATGACCGGTCCCGCGAGGATCGCGCACACCCCGAACAGGGTGGTGAGCTGGTCGGCCCACCCCGCGCCCAGCAGGGCGGTGGCGGCGGCCCACGCGGGCAGCGGGCCCTCGGAGTAGGCCCGCACGTTGGCCCAGAAGTTCCGCCGATCCTGGCCCGTGCCCGCCCGGATCTGCCTGCGGCGCTGCCGGACGGCCCTCTTCACCCCGTCGTGGAGCCGGTCGGGCTCGTCGTCGGTCACCTGGAGGTCGAGCAGCCACAGCACCTGCGCGAACAGGGGGAACCGCAGGTGCGCCTCACCGGGCGGGGCGACGGCGGCGAGGTCCCGCGTGGCCTGCCGCAGCTGCGTCACCAGCGCGGCGTACGGCGGCGTGTGGCGCTCCCGGACGGGCGGCGCGACCTCCTCCACGTCCAGCGTGGGGCCGAGGTGGGCGAACGGGGTGCCGTCGCACCGCGCTTCCAGGGCCTGGGTGACGGAGGTCGTCGCGGTGTACGGCCCGGTGACCCAGAGGACCGGCACCGGCAGGTCCCCGTTCCGCCAGGTGGGGCGGACGCGCATCTGGTCGAAGACGCGCAGGAACTCGCGGATGCCCTCGTGCCGCCGTCGGTAGCTCTCGTCGGGGTCGTGTTTCGAGATCACACCGATGTCGCCGGGGGGCGGGGAGATCGGCGCCGGGGCGACCGGGTCTCCCGGGAACGGGGAGGAAGGCACTGCTGAGGTCACTTCGGTCTGCTCCGGATCGACAGGGGCTTGTCGGGCTCGCTTTCCGGCGTTCTGAAAGAATGGATATGAGTGGTTTCCACTGGTTTTGGGGATGCCTGATTCCGTGTGGAGTGACCCCCCATGATCGGTCTTTGTGCATATGGGTGGATATGCAGGGCGTCGCTCTGTCCAGCATAGGTCGCAAGGCAAGCCGGCGGGGGTTCGGTCGCCTTATTCGCGGGTGGAACGCTCGCCTTTGATTTCGCGCGTCCGTTATTACCGCAATACCAATGCCGAAATGTCGGCGTATCAGAGGTCGCGGCGCATGCAGGCCCGGGGCCAGCGGTCCAGGCCGTGCGCGGCCTCCTTACGGCGCAGGGCGCGCAGCCCCGGTGTCAGCTCGGCGTCGTCGAGGTACCAGAACCCGCAGCGCTCGTAGTACGGGGCGTTCCACGGCACCCGCGTGAACGTGATCAGGGTGAGGGCGGGAATGCCCTCGTCCTTGGCGTAGGCCGCGGCGTGCTCGATGAGCGAGCGGCCCATGCCGTGACGCGCCGAGGCCGGATGCACGGAGACCTGTTCCAGGTGGAGGCTGCCGTCGATCACATCCGCGATGAGGTAGGCGACCGGCCGGTTGCCGGAGTCGGCCTTCACCCACGCCCGCCCGGCGCGCTGGTAGCCGGCCAGGACGTCGAGGGGGAGGGGCTCGTCGGCGGCGATCGCCGGCATGCCGATGTCGTCGAAGGCCAGCCCGGCCGCACGCTCGATGTCCTGGAGGAGGGAAAGCTCGTCGATGCCGGCCACACGGATGCTCATCGCGTCATTGTCGCCGGAGCGGAGCCCGGTGAACAGTCGTTATCCGTCTCGCGAGATGACCGGCCCTGGCGGGCGTCGCGGGCGGGCGGGCGTGACGGGGGCCTTGCCGAGGGGAAGCGCCGCCCTGTGGGCGGACATTTCCCTTTTTTCATGCTATTGATAAATAAAGACCATTGGGTGGGAGGGAAAATCAGGGCAGGGCCGCCGGGATCCTTGGAGTCGCGCACGGCGATCGAACCGGGAAGGTTGCTCGCCACCTCGACGCAGTGGCCGCCGTTGTCACCGCTGAAGGTTGATTTGCACCACTGCGCCATGCTTAAGTCCATTTGTCCGCTGCTTCCTTTATCACCTTGAGCGAGAGGGACTGTGGGTAGGCCTCGGACCTGATGGCGTCGTAGCGAGTGGTGAGCGATGCGATCACGTTTCGCTCATTCATCGTACGGCCATCCGGAATTGAATCCACATATACCGTATAAGGTGTGCCTCGCTGTTCGGCTATAACAAAACCGGCAAGCAGCCCGGGGATCGCCTCCGCGTCGAAGGGGACGATCTGGATGGTCACCTTCGGGTGCCGGGCGATTTCGAGAAGGTACTCCAGCTGCGCGCGCATCACCTCGGCGCCGCCGATGGGCCGGCGAAGGACTCCCTCGTCGATCAGGCTGAGGATCGCGGGCGGGCTCTCCTGGGACAGGATGTGCCTGCGCTGCATGCGGCCCCTGACCCGCTCCTCCACCTCCTCGGGCGGGCTGCCGGGGGCGCGCGAGAAGACCCGCCTGGCATACGGCTCGATCTGGAAGATGCCGGGGACCAGCAGTGGATCCCATGCCTGGAGCGCCGTCGCCCGGCGCTCCTCGACGGTCCAGTCGCGGAAGTGGTCGGGAACCGGGGGAGGGGGCGGCCAGCCTTCGAGGTGGAGGGTGGCGAGCACCCCGTCGAGGCCGAAGACGGCGTCGCAGCGCTTGGCGAAATCGTCGCTGGGAGTGCGCTTGAGGTTCTCGACGGCGCCGACGAGGCTGCCGGAGAAGCCGATGCGGTGGCCGAGCTGACCCTGGGTGAGCTTCGCGAGAAGGCGGTGGCGCTGGAGCTCGTACGCGAAACGGGCGCGCGCGGATTCCTCAGGGTTGATTTTCGTCATATGCGGCATTTCAAACTCCTCGCTCCGGCCTCCGGGGATGTCGCGGCAGGCGACGACCGTTCCATGTAGGAGACAACTCCTACATGTAGCTATTCGGCTACTCAAGGTAATGGACGTTGACGAATTCGGCCGCTCCTTGTGCGCGAAAGCGCGGGACGCGGCCGGCGGGGCCTTGACTCGCTCGAATCCTCGCGCCGTCAGGGTGTGCGGAGCGTCACCTTTCGAATCCATCGAGACCCCAAGGCCGTCGCGCCATAACAAGAGCGCATCGGCCCAGGTGAGCGGCGTGCGGGGGGCGGGTGCCCCATGTCGGATCTCTCCCCGCGGGGTGCGGAATGATCTCTTAATGACACCAGATCGGCAGAAATGATGACGAGACGGGCGTCAGTCAGTAAGGCTCACAGCTACGCCCCGCGTTCTTTGGGGATTCGGTCATCGGGACGCCAGGCATGGGAGGGCGAGTGTTGGTGCCTCGTTCGAGCCACGGGTTCTCACCGGCCGTGGCGGCGTCCCTGAGCCAGGCCGATCGAGGGCTTCGCGCGCGCATGGGGAACCATCACGCCCTGTTCGACTACTGGCGCTACGCCATGAGCGTGATCTGCGGCGTGGACGCGTTCTACGTGGGGTTCTACCGGGAAGGCCGGAAGATCGTCTACCCGTACACCTTCGACGACACCATCGCCTTCAAGAGGTACATCCCCCCTGAGGTCTTCGGGTACGGGCCGAAGGGGCAGGCCGCGTGGATCCTGGAACACCGCCGCCCGTACACCTTCGCCATGGACACCGGCCTGCTGCTGCATCGCGGCGTATCGTTCGGCGACGAGGAGCGGGTCTCGGCCGACGCCATCACGATCCCGCTGTTCGAGACCAGGACCGGCGTCCCGCAGGTGATCGGCCTCGCGTCCATCCAGACCTACAAGAGCAACGCCTACACCGACGAGCACGTGCGGGCGTTCGAGTGGACGGCGAGGTCCGTCATGACGGTGCTGGCGCGGGAGCGGGAGGACGACCTCAACCGCAGGGAACTGGCGGTTCCCGTGGACGGCGGGGCGGAGAACGACCAGCCCTCGGTCGCCGAGGTGGTCCAGGACGTCTCGGAGCTCCTCGCCGGCCTCCACGCCAGGATCTGCGTGCTCGAAGAGGCCGTCCCGATCGGCGAGCGCGGGCTGGCGCGCCTGGTCGCGGAACTAAGGCAGCAGTGCGAGCAGGGGCAGACCAAGACGATGGACATCATCTCGCGGCCGTCGGTCCACGCCGAGAACCTCCTCAACTCGCTGTCCTCCAAGGAAAGGGAGATCGCCTTTCTGATCGCCCGTGGAGGCATGACGAACAAGGAGATCGCCGCCCGCGTTTTCGTCACCGAATCCACCATCAAAGGACACGTCTCCCGGATATTGCGCAAACTCGGGGTCGAGCAGCGTTCGGGTATCGCGGCGAGGCTGGAGCATTTCTTCGACTAGCGGCACCACCGGCGGGCACGGGAGACGCCCCACCGGACGACCCGGGGATCGGGGCATCGGCCACGTACACGTTTGTTGCCTTCGGGATGCAATAAACGTGCAGCTGCACGTTCGAGGGACGTGCTTGCGGCTTTCCCCGGACCGTATTCGGCTATTCCGTCACCCACGGTTCACAGGAGTTCACCCGCTGAGCGCGGGTAGTACTAAGTACTGGCGCCCACCCGCAGAAAACCCCTCCTAGATGGGTGCGCTTTCGCAGATCCGTACAGATATTGTCCTTATGTCATGAGGGAGGGCATTGCCCGTACCTGGCGGCATTCCAGTGAGCGGCGGTCGCGCGAAGTCGTACGCGGTACGGGCGCAGGCAAGGAGCCGGCTTTGGAGGGGTTGACCATCGCCATCCTCGCGATCATGCTGTTTTCCGGAATCATGTTCTCCTGGAGGAACCGCCAGGAGAGCGACGCGCTGGAGTCCGTCGCCGGCGATTTCCCGCTCACTCCGGAAAGGGCAGCAGAGATCGTGGCGGGGGCCGGTCTGACGACGTGGGAAAGAATGGCGGGGAGAACCGCGAAGGTCGTACCGACCGTGGACGGGCTGCGGTTCGCGTTCGCGTGCAGGGCGGGAGTGATGGAATTCGAGGTGGGAGGCCTGCCGGGCTCGGAGGGCTGCCGGGTGACCGGCCGCGCCGAGCATGTAGCCGGCATCCGGCTTCCCGCGGTGGGAGGCCTCGGCGCGTCCTCCTCCACCAACGTTCTCTCCATGAAGATGGGAATGCCGTGTCACCCGGCGAAGCTGCTCCGGCGCCGCGAGCGGGTGTTCCGCGCTCTCTCGCGGGCGGCGCAGGGGCGGGCCGAGCGCGCCGACGCCGGCGAGGTGAGCCGGCGCTGAGCCTCCTTGAGGTCGTACGTCCGTTTCGTCGCCAGGCGGGGGGTGACGAAACGGACGTACGACGGGATTTCATGGCCGGAGGCCCGTGCGGGAGGTTCAGTCGCGGGTGATGCGGACGTCCACGACCGCGGACCGGCCCGACTCGACGGCGCTCAGCCCGCGTCGCAGGGCGGAGACCAGATCGGCGCGGTCGGTGACGGTCTCGCCGTGGGCGTGGCACGCGCGGGCCACCGCGGCGAGGTCGGGTGGCGCGCTGAAGCGCGTGCCCTCGGCGTCGCCCCGGGCGGCCGAGACCCCCTGCGGGAAGAGCTCGAAGACGGGCAGCCTGCTGGCCCGGTAGCCGTCGTTGTTCAGCACCACCGCCATGATCGGGGCGCTCGCCTCGGCGGCGAGGCACAGCGCCGCCGTCGGCACGCCGAACATGAAGCCGCCGTCGCCGAGCACGGTCACCACCCGGCTCCCCGGTGAGGCCATGCTCACCCCGACCGCCCCGCCGAGCCCCCAGCCGAGACCGGGCGACCCCGTGCCGTACATCGTGGCGGGCCTGCTGCGGTCCAGGACCTCGTGCAGGACGCGGGCGTTGGTCACGGCCTCCTCCACCACCAGGTCGTCCGCGCGCAGCACGTCGTTCAGCGCGCTGACCACCTCATGCGCCGTGATCGGCCCCTCCGCCGGGGCCGCGACCGCGGGGGGAGGGGCCGCCTCCGGCCGCCGGGCGGGGGGCATGGTGCGGCCCGTCTCCTCCAGTCGCTCGACGATCTGGCCGAGCGCGGTGGCGCCGTCGGCCGTCACGGCCACGTCGGCGGGGAACGTCCACATCGGCATGTCGGTCTTCAGCGGGTCGGCGTCGATGTGGACGATCGTGGCGTCGTCCCGTGGCCGGGTGAACCTCGGGATCCACGGCACGTCGGCGTCCACGACGAGGATCAGGTCCGCCTCCTCGACCGCTCGCTGCCCGCCGGCCGCCGTCAGAAGGTTCATCGGATGGGACGTCGAGATGTTGAGGCATCCGCTCTCCGCGAGGTCGACCACCCGGACCCCGGCCAGGTCGGCGAGGCGGGTGACCGACAGGAAGCCCTCGGGACGCCGCCCCGCCTTCGCCGTGATGAGCAGGGGCCGCTCGGCCTCCACCAGCCGCTCGGCGATCCATCGCACGGTGTCGGCGTCGGCCGCCGGAGGGCGCGGGACGGCGTACCCGGTGGTACGGCCGAGGTCGCGCGCGGGCGGGTCCATGAGGACGTCACGGGAGACCATGAGGTACGCCGGGCCCGGCAGGCCACCCGTCGCCACCTGCACGGCGCGGCCGACGGCGCGGGCGAGCATCGTGGGCCGGGTGACCTCCACGACCCACTTGGCGTAGCCGCGGACCGTGCCGGCCTGGTCGGGCACGTCCTGCTGCCAGTGGATCGTGTGCGAGCGCCCGCCGGGGGAGTCCGGCTCCTCGGCGTAGGGGGTCCTGCCCGCGATGACGATCACCCCGGCGCGGTCCCGCAGCGCGTTGTGCATCATGGCGCCGAGGTTCTGCGTGCCCACGTCCACGTGGACGAAGACGCACTGCGGGCGGCGGGTCACCTGCCAGTAGCCGTGCGCCGCCGCGAGGGCCACCGACTCGAAAGAGCAGGTGATGATCTTCGGGATGGCCACCTCCGCCTTGGCGAGCGTGGCGACCGCCTCCTGGAGCGGGGCGGAGTCCGTGCCGGGGTTGAGGAAGAGGTGCTCGACGCCGTGCTGGGCGAGCAGCCAGAGCAGGTGCTCAGCGGTGGTCGCCGGCTGGAACTCGTCCACGCGCGTTCTCCTCGTATATGACGTCATCCGGCCGTAGGTCACGGGAGCGTGAGGATCTCGCTGCCGGTGTCGGTGACGACGATCGTGTGCTCGAACTGGGCGGTGCGCTTGCGATCCTTGGTCACGGCGGTCCAGCCGTCGGCCCAGACGTCGTACTCGATGGTGCCGAGGGTCAGCATGGGCTCGATCGTGAAGGTCATGCCGGGCACCAGCGTCACCGACAGGGACGGGTCGTCGTAGTGCGGCACGATCAGGCCGGAGTGGAACGAGGTGGAGATGCCGTGGCCGGTGAAGTCGCGGACCACGCCATAGCCGAAACGCTTGGCGTACGCCGCGATGACGCGGCCGACGATGTTGAGCTGGCGGCCGGGGGCCACCGCCTTGATCGCGCGCATCATGGCCTCGCGGGTGCGCTCCACGAGCAGCCGCGACTCCTCGTCGACCTCTCCGACCAGGAAGGTCGCGTCGGTGTCGCCGTGGACCCCGCCGATGTAACCGGTGATGTCGATGTTGATGATGTCGCCGTCGTTGAGCACGGTGTCGTCGGGGATGCCGTGGCAGATCACCTCGTTGAGCGAGGTGCACAGCGACTTGGGATAACCCCGGTAGCCGAGCGTGGAGGGGTAGGCGCCGTGGTCGCACAGGAACTCGTGGCCGATGCGGTCGAGCTCGTCGGTCGTCACGCCGGGGGCGACGTGCCTGCCGACCTCCTCCAGCGCCTGGGCGGCGATGCGCCCGGCGACGCGCATGCGCTCGATCGTCTCGGGCGTCTGGACGTCGGACTCGCCCCTGCGGGGCTCCTTGCGGCCGACATACTCCGGGCGCTCGATGTGGGCGGGAACCTTGCGTGGGGGCGAGAGCCGTCCGGGCCGGAGCAGTGTCGTCATGCGCCAAGTCTAGTTCGGCTCCAAGGGGGCAGGATCTGCCCTGAGAGCGAGCACGGCGGGCGTTTCGGGCGTCATGCTGGAGGCCGCCGGGCGAGGAGGGCAAATGAGTGATGACCAGTGGTGGTTCTGCCTGAAGCACATGGCGGTCGAGCCCGACAAGGGCTGCCCCAACAAAGACCGTCTCGGGCCCTATCCCACGCGCGACGAGGCGGCGGCGGCGTTGCGGACGGCCGCCGCGCGCAACAAGGCCTGGCGGGAAGAGGACAAGGAGTGGGACGGCGACTAGCGTCCCGCCGACGAGCCGTCCGGGAACTGCCGGCGCCTCCACGGCCGCGTGGTGGCGAGCCGCCAGAGGGCCATCAGCCCGATGCCGCTCCAGATGAGGTTCAGCACCGCCGAAGGCCACGCGAAGTGGACGGCCGAGTTGACCATGAGCGCGACCGCGCCGCCCAGGTTGATGACCTGGTACGCCAGGCTGTCACCGGACATCTTGCGCATCGACAGCATGGCGTAGGCGTAAAGGAGCGCCCCGGCGCCGAGCATGCCCAGGATTTCGAGAACAAGAAACACGGCCTCAGGCCCTACTTAACAGGATTGATCGCCCTAAATTAGGACGCATGCGCCTAGGAGTGTACACATCTGCATAAGTCAGGCGTATGACCGTAAAGCGCAAGTTAAACCACCTTAATCTATGCGGAAGCTGGTCTGTACGGAGGGATGACGCACGCACGGCCCCGGCTCCGCGACGCCGGCGGTCGTCGCGCGGAGCCCCCGTGACCCCCTCGGTTCTCACGCTACGCCGATACTCGGGGCGGCCCCTGGGGCTCCGGAGCAGGCATGCGACGCGGGGGGTCAGGGTTCAGAAGCGAGCGGAAGCCCGTCCCATCCTGGTGAACGTATTGCCCACGATGATCCGGAAGATCGGCCTCAGTCGGCGACCTGGGGGCCGGTGATGCGCTCGGCGAGCCGGGCCAGCCGGTCGAGCAGCCTGGTGCGTGAGCGCGGGCTCTCGCCGGCGGCCATGCTCACCAGGTGCTGGGCGGCGTCGAAGGTGAACAGGCCGTCCCCGGCCGGGACCGCGAGCGCGTCGTGGGCCAGGCCCTCCAGCTCGGGGTCGCCGCCGTCGAGGGCGAGGATCGTCGCCCCCGTGCGCCGCGCGTCGTCGACGCGTTCGAGCAGCGGCACCGGGGCCTTGCGCTCGGAGACGACGAACAGGGTCTCGCCCCGCCGCGCCGCCTCGATGCGGTCGATGCCCACCGCGAGGTGCGGCGGGGCGCCGGGCGGCGGGGACCAGCGGACGAGCGTGGGCGCGAGCTGCGCGAGCCCGGAGACGCGGGCCTCGTCACCGAGGTGCGCGGCCAGATGCCACGGCTCCTCGTCGGGCGTGCCGACGACGAGCAGGCCTCCGGGGGTGCGGGTCGAGCGCAGGGAGAGCGCGAGCTCGCGGGTGCGCTCCACCCACCCGCTCGTGGAGAGCACCTCGCGGAGGAATGCCACCGACGCAGCGTCCATGGGTCCATGGTGCATCACCGCCCCCGCCGCCGTCCTGAGAAGAATCACCTGGCATGATCTGGAGAAATCACGGGCGAGTAAGGAGACGAGCGAGATCATGAGCGATGAGCTCCGGGATGTCAGCGGCCTGTCGATCGGGATCCTCGGCGGCACAGGCGATCAGGGCAAGGGCCTGGCCCGCAGGTTCGCGCTGGCGGGGCACCCCGTGGTGATCGGGTCGCGGAGCGCCTCGCGCGCCCAGGAGGCGGCCGACAGCCTCGGGCCCGGCCTTCCCGTGCGCGGCGCCGACAACGCCGCGGCCGCCTCCGAGGCCGACCTCGTGATCGTGGCGGTGCCGTACGACGGGCACAAGCCCCTCCTTGAGTCGCTGCGCTCCGAGCTGACCGGCAAGATCGTCGTCGACTGCGTGAACCCCCTCGGCTTCGACAAGCAGGGCGCCTTCGCGCTGAAGGTGGAAGAGGGCAGCGCCGCCCAGCAGGCGGCGGCCGTCCTCCCCGGCAGCCGCGTCGTCGGCGCCTTCCACCACGTCTCCGCCGTCCTGCTGCTCGACCCCGATGTCGCCGAGGTCGACCTCGACGTGCTCGTGCTCGGCGACGACCGCGAGGCCACCGACACCGTACGGGCGCTGGCGGCGCGGATCCCCGGCGTGCGGGGCGTGTACGGCGGGAGGCTCCGCAACGCCCACCAGGTCGAGGCCTTCACCGCCAACCTCATCTCCATCAACCGCCGCTACAAGGCCCACGCCGGGCTCCGCGTCACCGACGTCTGAGCCCTGTCCCGGATGGAGGGGCCCGATGATCGGGTCCTTCCGGTGGCGTTCACCCGGGGGTCACGGGACGGACGCGCGAACGACGGGCAAGACGTCCCGCGTCGGCCGGATCCTGGCCGTCGACATCCGTACCGGCAGGCCCACTGCCGAGTACGCCTACCCCTTCGAGGACGTGGCCACCTTCGACCCGGAGGAGTCCACGGATCGAACAGATCTGACAAAGTGCCCTCATTGTGGTCATCCTTGACGACATGAGTTCCCTGCACCCGGACACGCGGGCCGTCCACCTGCCCAAGGCGCCTCTGAACGGCAGTACGCCGATGACGACCCCCCTGTACCAGACCTCCGGATTCGTCTTCGACGACCCGGCCGTCTTCGCCGACGGCATGGGCCGCCCCGACGGCGCCTTCGTCTACGGGCGCCACAGCAACCCCACGGTGCGCTCTCTGGAAGAGGCCGTCGCCGGCCTTGAGGGGGGAGTGGCCGCCGTCGCCACAGGCTCGGGCATGGGCGCGATCAACTGCGTGCTGCTCGGGCTGCTCAAGCCCGGCGACCACCTGATCGCCCAGACCGCGCTCTACGGGGGGACCGCCGCGACGATCGCCGACCTGGTCGGCCGGTTCGGGATCTCGGTGACCTACGTGCCCGAGGACGACCCCTCCGCGGTGCGTGAGGCCGTACGTCCGGAGACCAAGCTGCTCTACCTTGAGACCATCGCCAACCCGATGACCCAGGTGGCCGACCTTCCCGGCATGTGCGCCGCCGCCCGCGAGGCGGGCCTTCTCTCCGTGGTGGACAACACCTTCGCCTCGCCGGTCCTGTGCCGCCCGCTGGAACACGGCGCCGACATCGTGGTCCACTCCACGACGAAGTACCTGAGCGGTCACAGCGACGTGGTCGGCGGCATCGTGGTCTTCGCCGACGACGCCCTGTACCGCAAGGTCTGGTCGTTCTCCACGAAGCTCGGCGCCACTCCCGACCCCTTCGCCGCCTGGCTGACGCTGCGCGGCATGCAGACGCTCCCCCTGCGCATGGCGCGGCACTGCGACAACACCCGCCTGCTCGCCGGCCGCCTGGCCGAGCACCCCGCGGTCACCGCCGTCCACTGGCCGGGACTGCCCGGACACCCCTCCTACGAGCTCGCGGCCAAGCTCCTGCCCGACTTCGGGGGCGTCTTCTCCTTCGACCTGACCGGTGGTCGCGCGGCCGGCGAGAGGTTCATGAGCTCGGTACGGCTGGCGCTACTCGCCCCGTCGCTGGGCGGGGTCGAGACGCTGATCCTGCACCCGGCCACGACCTCGCATCGCACGCTGAGCGCCGAAGAGCTGAGCCGATCGGGGATCGGCGAGGGCACCGTACGCGTCTCGGTCGGCATCGAGCACCCCGAGGACCTGTGGGCCGACTTCGTCCAGGCCCTCGGCCAGTAGGAGCGACCAGATGACCGTGACACGCGAGGACATCGAGCGGGCCGCCGCCAGGATCGCCGGCCGCGTCCGCCGCACACCGGTGATGGAGGGGGAACCCGGGCTCCTGCTCAAGCTGGAAGGGCTCCAGCACGCGGGGTCGTTCAAGGTCAGAGGAGCCTTCAACCGCATCCTTTCCGCCGGCCGGCTGCCCGCGTCGGGCGTCATCGCGGCGAGCGGGGGCAACCACGGGGTGGCGGTCGCGTACGCGGCCCGCGTGCTCGGCGTCCGGGCGGAGATCTTCGTGCCCGAGATCTGCGCCCCGATCAAGGTCGCCGGCCTCCGGGCACTCGGCGCCCATGTCACCCAGACCGGCGCGATCTTCGCCGAGGCGTACGAGGCGTCGGCCAAGCGGGCGGCCGACACCGGCGCCCTGGACATCCACGCCTACGACCAGGCCGAGGTGGTGGCGGGGCAGGGCACGGTCGGCCTGGAGATCCTCGAACAGGCCCGCGCGGCCGGGGGCATCGACACCATTCTGGTCGCGGTGGGCGGCGGCGGGCTGGTCGGGGGCATCGTGGCGGCGGTGGCCGGCGCGGCCAGGGTCGTCGCCGTGGAGCCCGAGCGCATCCCGACGCTGCACGAGGCCCTCGCGCGGGGCGGCGGTCCGGTCCAGGTGGAGGTGAGCGGGGTCGCCGCCGACGCGCTGGGAGCCAGCAGGATCGGGCGCATCGGCCTCGACATCGTGAGGGAGGCGGGCGTGCGGGCGGTCCTGGTCGGCGACGACGCGATCGTCCGGGCACGCGAGGAGCTGTGGCGCGACCACCGCATCGCGGCCGAGCACGCGGGAGCCACCGCCCTCGCGGCCCTGCGGTCGGGCGCGTACGTCCCAGAACCGGGGGAGAGGGTCGCCGTCCTCGTCTGCGGCGCCAACACCGACCCGGCGACCCTCGTGGCAAGTCCCCGGCCGGCGTTCGATTAGCAGCGCTATAATGCGGCGACCTCCTGGTGAAGGTGCGCAGGAAGTGCGGGACCGCAATCGACTAGCGACCATCGGGGCCGAACCGGGCGGCATCGGTGAGGTTCCCCAAGTAATCCGGCAGAGCGGTCAAATGGTTGCCGCCCAGGTTGAGCCGTTTGAGGGCGGTGAGGTTTCCCAGCGACTTGGGTAGAGCGGTCAAATGGTTACGGTTCAGGTCGAGTCGTTTGAGGGCGGTGAGGTTTCCCAGTGACTCGGGTAGAGCGGTCAAATGGTTGCGCTTCAGGTCGAGTCGTTTGAGGGCGGTGAGGTTTCCCAGTGACTCGGGTAGAGCGGTCAAATGGTTACGGTTCAGGTCGAGTCGTTTGAGGGCGGTGAGGTTTCCCAGCGACTTGGGCAGGGCGGTCAAATGGTTGCGCTTCAGGTCGAGTCGTT
>NZ_JBEZFH010000059.1:0-36110 GCF_040649355.1 Sphaerisporangium sp. NPDC049002
CCACCATCGGGTAAGCCATGGACGGCCCGCGACCAGGCGTCCGGTTGTGTCACCGCTGCGGAGCGAGCGCATCAGCGGGCCACGAACACGCACGACCGCTGGACGGCGGCCTCCGACTCGGAGTCCAGGTGCGCGGTGGCCTCGTCGAGCACGACGACGCGCGGAGCCTTCAGCAGCAGCCGGGCGAGCGCGACCCGCTGCTTCTCTCCCCCCGACAGCCGGTATCCCCGGTCGCCGACGACCGTGTCCAGGCCGTCGGGCAGCGCCTCGATCAGCTCGCCGATCTGCGCGGCGCGCAACGCCTCCCAGATCTCCTCGTCGGTCGCCCCCGGACGGGCATAGCGCAGGTTGGCGCCGATCGTGTCGTGGAACAGGTGGGCGTCCTGCGTCACGACGCCCACGGTGTCGCGCAGGGACGCGAGGGTGGCGTCGCGCACGTCCACGCCGTTGACCCGCACCGCGCCGCCTGTCACGTCGTACAGGCGGGAGACCAGCGAGGTGATGGTGGTCTTGCCCGCGCCCGAATGCCCGACCAGCGCGATGAGCTCGCCGGGACGGGCGGTGAAGCCGACGCCGTTCAGCACCTCCTGGCTCGGGCCGGTGTCGGGCCGCGCGACCGACTCCAGGGACGCCAGCGAGACCTCCTCGGCGGCCGGGTAGCGGAACTGGACGTCGTCGAACTCGATGGTGGCAGGCCCGCCCGGCAGCGGCCGGGCGTCCGGGCTCTCGGCGACCATCGGCTTGAGATCGAGGACCTCGAACACCCGGTCGAAGCTGACCAGGGCGGTCATCACGTCCACGTGGACGTTGGACAGGCTGGTCAGCGGGCCGTACAGGCGCATGAGCATCGCGGCGAGGGCGACCAGGGTGCCTATCTCGAAGGTGCCGTTGACGACCAGCACGCCGCCCGCGCCGTACACGAAGGCGGTCGCGAGCGCGGCGACCAGGCCGAGCGCGACCCGGAAGACCGTGCCGTACATGCCCACCGTGATGCCCACGTCGCGCACCCTGCCGGCGCGGTAGCCGAAGTTGTCCGCCTCGTCCTCCGGGCGCCCGTACAGCTTGGCGACCATGGCCCCGGCCACGTTGAAGCGCTCGGTCATCACCGAGCTCATCTCGGCGTCGAGCTGCATCTGCTCGCGGGTCAGCTTGGACATGCGCCGGCCGACCAGCCGGGCGGGGAAGATGAAGATCGGCAGCAGGACGAGGGCGGCCAGCGTGACCTGCCACGAGAGGATCAGCATGGCGCCGAGCACCATCACCAGGCTCACCACGTTGGACACCACGGCCGACAGCGTGCTCGTGATGGCGCGCTGGGCGCCGATGACGTCGCTGTTCAGCCGGGAGACCAGCGCGCCGGTCTGGGCGCGCATGAAGAAGGCCACGGGCATGCGCTGCACGTGGTCGAAGACCTCGGTGCGCAGGTCGTAGATCAGCCCCTCACCGATGCGCGAGGAGAACCAGCGCTGGGCCAGCCCGAGCCCGGCGTCCAGCAGGGCCAGGCCCGCGATGACCAGGGCGAGCGTCATGACCACGTCGGTGCGGCGCGGGATGATGCCCTGGTCGATGATCGATTTCAGCAGCAGCGGGTTGGCGATGACGATGGTCGCGTCGAGCACGACCAGCCCGAGGAAGGCGGCGATCTGCCACCGGTACGGCTTGGCGTACCGGGCGATGCGCGGCACCGTGCCCGGCGTGAGCCGCTCCTTGGTCACCGAGCTGTCACGCCGCAGGGACCGCATCACCTGCGGCCCGTATCCCCCGCCCAACATCGCCATCGTCGTCCTTCGCCGGTCCTCTCCCCGTGTGCCCGGTACGGGCGCGGCTGCCCCCGTCTCCTCCTCCGGGCGAAGCACGAGAAACGGTTGCCTGATTCCCCGGTCAGCTCAGGGCGAACGATCAGTCGCGACGCGCCCTGTCACCCGTGTGGGGGCAAGGTCTCCAGTGAGGGCCGTATCCGCGGGTCAGGACCTACCTGGCTCTCCTCCGGCCGCGGTGGCCCTGCCGCCGAACAGCGTCCTGAGGCGCACGGTCTGCTCCGCGCGCTCGGCTGCGGTCTGCTGCGTGAGGGTCCTCCCGGGTGCGCCCTGGAGCAGCCGCTTGGTGGCCGCCGCCGCGTCCCTGTCGGTCGCGAGCAGGGCGTCGGCGAGCTTCCGGGTGGCCGCCTCCAGCTCGTCTCTGGGGACCACCTGCTCGGCGAGACCGAGCCTCAGCGCCTCGCCGGCCTCGACGACCCGGGCCGTCAGGCAGATCTCCACGGCCCTGGCCACCCCGACGAGATCGACCAGTGGCTTGGTGCCGGTCAGGTCGGGTACCAGCCCGAGCGCGGGCTCCTTCATGCAGAACTTGGCGTCCTCCGCCAGGATCCGCAGGTCGCAGGACAGGGCTAGTTGGAATCCGGCCCCGATCGCATGTCCATGAACCGCCGCGATCGACACGATGTCCGGGCGGCGCAACCACAGGAAGCCCTTCTGGGCCTCTGTGATCCGCTCCTCGAACGTGTCGTCGTCGAGCGCGGCCGCGGACGCGAACGAGCCCTGCCCCGGCACTCCCTCCGGAGTGAACATTCGCAGGTCGATACCCGCTGAGAAGGACGGCCCCTCGCCTCGGACCACGACGACACGCACCTGCTCAGGCAGCTCTCTGCCTATCAGAGCAAGGGCCGACCAGGTGGCGAACGTCTGCGCGTTCCGCTTATCCGGCCGATCCAGTGTGATCGTCGCGATCTTGCCGTCCACCTCGAAGCGCAGACCGATCTCCGCGAACCTCTCGCCGTCGAGGGCCCTGTCAGCCTCGCCGCGCACCTCTCCGGCACGCCTCAGCGCACCTTCTGTGCCCGGCTCGACACCCTCGCCCGTCGAGATCGCCGCAGCATTCCCCCCAAGCGTCGCTTCCGGCATCGCCCGCTCCGTTCGTGGTGTCGCTGTCCCGTCACGCCCGAACCCAGTGAGGTTCCAGAATCAGATTCTACCGGCGCGGGCGGGACGGGTTTCGACTGAACGGGACGAGCGGCTGCGGTCGCGCGTTTCCGAGGCGGCAGTCAGCGCTTCGACTTGCCCCGGGTGGCTCCGCCGCGCCCGCGCAGAGTCACGCCGGACTCGCTCAGGATGCGGTGGATGAACCCGTATGACCTGCCGGTCGAAGCAGCCAGGGCGCGGATGCTCTCACCCGCGGCATAGCGCTTCTTAAGGTCGGCGGCCAGTTTTTCACGGTCGGCCCCGGTCACCCGGGTGCCCTTCTTCAGAGTCTCGGCCACGAGTACCTCCTGTAGTGCCAGACTTCCGCAGCGTTACTCACGCCATGATCAGTCATTTCAGCCGGATCGGCTACCTACTCCATGGGAAAAGATCCGTACCCGCTCAAATTAAGATCAGGCAAGTGCCACAAGATCGGAAAATTCATCGCTCCAAGCGTCTTCTACTCCGTCTGGTAGCAAGATCACCCTATCCGGTCGTAGGGCCTGCACGGCACCCTCATCATGTGTAACAAGGACAATTGCCCCAGAATAGGACCTCAACGCTGAAAGTACTTGATCGCGGCTGACTGGGTCCAGGTTGTTCGTGGGCTCGTCGAGCAGGAGGACGTTGGCGCTCGAAAGCACCAGTGTGGCCAGGGCCAGACGGGTCTTCTCCCCTCCGGAGAGCACCGAAGCGGGCTTGTCGGCGTCGTCCCCCGAGAACAGGAACGAGCCGAGGACCTTTCGCAGGGTGACGTCGGGCACGTCGGGCCCGGCGGAGCGCATGTTCTCAAGGACGCTGCGCCCGGCGTCCAGGGTCTCGTGCTCCTGCGCGTAGTAGCCCAGCTTGAGGCCATGACCCGCGTTGACCTCGCCGGAGTCGGGCTTTTCGATGCCGCCGAGCATGCGCAGCAGCGTCGTCTTGCCGGCGCCGTTGAGCCCGAGGACGACCACCCGGCTGCCCCGGTCGACGGCCGCGTCCACGTCGGTGAAGACCTCCAGCGAGCCGTAGGACTTCGACAGGGCCGACGCGGTCAGCGGAGTGCGCCCGCAGGGGGCCGGATCGGGGAAGCGGAGCTTAGCCACCTTGTCGCTGCGACGCTCCTCCTCCACGCCCGCCAGCAGGCGCTTCGCGCGACGCTCCATGTCCTGCGCCGCCTTGGCTTTGGTGGCCTTGGCGCGCATTCGGTCGGCCTGCGAGAGCAGTTGCGAGGCCTGCCGCTCGGCGTTCGCCCGCTCGCGCTTCCTGCGGCGCTCGTCGGTCTCCCTCTGGGCCAGGTAGGTGGTCCATCCGACGTTGTAAGTGTCGATGACACAGCGGTTCGCGTCGAGGTGCAGGACTTTGTTGACCGTGGCTTCGAGAAGTCCGACGTCATGGCTAATAATGATCAAGCCGCCCTGGTGGGATCGTAAAAAATCACGAAGCCACCCGATTGAGTCTGCATCGAGGTGGTTTGTCGGCTCGTCAAGCAGGAGAGTCTCCGCTCCGCTGAACAGGATCCGGGCCAGCTCGACCCGTCGCCGCTGACCGCCGGAGAGCGTCTGGAGGGGCTGTTTGAGCACCCGGTCGGGCAGCCCGAGGCTGGAGGCGATCGACGCCGCCTCGGCCTCCGCCGCGTACCCGCCGAGGACGTGGAGCCGGTCCTCCAGGCGGCCGTAGGCGCGGACGGCGCGGTCGCGGACGCGGTCGTCCTCCGAGGCCATGCCGAGCTCGGCCTCGCGCAGCTCGCGCAGCACGTCATCGAGGCCCCGCGCCGACAGGATGCGGTCGCTGGCGATGACGCTGAGGTCGCCGGTGCGCGGATCCTGGGGAAGGTAGCCGACGTTGCCCGTGGTGGTGACGGTGCCGACCGCGGGAAGGCCCTCGCCCGCGAGGATCCTGGTGAGGGTGGTCTTGCCGGCGCCGTTGCGGCCCACCAGGCCGATGCGGTCGCCGGGGTTCACGCGGAACGACGCCCCTTCGATGAGCAGGCGGGAACCGGCGCGCAGTTCGATGTCAGACGCAATGATCATGGTGAGGGAACACTCCCAGAACGGGGAACGAGGTCGAAGGACGTGCTGTCGGAAGAGACCGGAGTGTCGCAGGGCAGCCACATGGCTCGGCCCGCTTCCATGAGTGCGCCGATCAATCGGGAGTGCGCATACGCCTAGTGTACGGCCAGTCTCCTGGCGGGCTTGATAGTTAAGAAAAAACTAATATGATGCTCCTCATGAGCGGGAAGATCGGACGCCCCAGGCTGTCGCACGACCGCCCCGACGCCTTCACGGCGCTCGCCGACCTGACGCGGCGTCATCTGCTGGAGAGGCTGACCGCGGGCGAGTGCTCGGTCTCGGAGCTGATGACCGACCTGGCGATCACCCAGGCCGCCGTCTCCCAGCATCTGAGGGTGCTGCGAGACGCGGGCCTGGTCGAGGTCAGGCCGGCAGGGAGGCACCGTCTCTACCGGCTGCGGCCCGAAGGCCTTGCCGAGCCGCGCGAGTGGCTGGCGGAGCTGGAGCGCTTCTGGAAGGACCGTCTCAAGACCCTCGGGGCCGTGCTCGACGAGCTCGGCACGACCTCCGAGCCCGGCGAGCCCGCGACCCTCGCGCCCGCCGCCGAACCGAAAGGACAGATCCCGTGACACTGCGATCGATCAGCGTCGTCTCGATACCCGTCTCCGACCAGGAGCGGTCCGCCGAGTTCTACACGCGGAAGCTGGGGTTCACCCTGGTCGCCGACAACCCCATGGGCGACCAGCGCTGGGTCCAGCTCGCCCCGCCCGGCGGCGGCGCCACGATCACGCTCGTCACCTGGTTCGCCTCCATGCCCGCGGGCAGTGTCAGCGGCCTGGTCATCGAGTGCGACGATGCGGCCGGGACCCTCGCGCGGCTCCGCGCCGAGGGCGTCACCGTCCACCACGAGGACGTCGAGAAGGCCCCCTGGGGCACGTTCTTCACCTTCCAGGACCCCGACGGCAACGGCTGGGTCGCCCAGGAGTCCACGCCCTCACGAGCCTGACCAGAGCCGCCTGGCGGCCCGCGGGGTCATCCCCCGGGGTCGATCACGCGGGGTCGATCACACGGATGCGGACGGCGCGGAACCGGCCTGGCGTCTCCTGGAGCACCGCGAGCCGGGGATCGGGGACGTCCAGGAAGGGGCCGGTCTCCAGGGCGAAGATCGGGGAGATCCTCCGGTCCTCGCGCAGCGCGTCGATCGCCCTGCGGTCCCCTCCGAGCACGACCGCGTCCAGGGTGCCGGCGTGCGGGACGAGCACCCGTACGGCCACGTCGGCCGCCGCCTGCGACGCCTCGCTCGCCTGCTTCTCTCTGCGGCGGGCGAAGCGGTGCTGGGACCAGCCCCCGGCCGCGCTGCGCCCGTGGACGAGCCGCGAACCGACCTTGGATGCCACCAGCCGCTCGCCCTCGAACACCCCGGCCGCGTGACCGCCCAGCCGTACCAGGAGCACCCCGACCCGGCGGTCCTCCCCCGCATGGCGCACCAGCGCGGGGAGCGGGTCATCGGCGGGCGCGAGCGGAGGGAACGGCACATGGCACTCGGCCACGGCCCCGTCTCCGGCGCGCAGCCGTACGACGTCGTCCTCCAGCGCCGCCTCCACGGAGCCGTGCCGCTCGGCGAACCTCCGCAGCCAGCCCTCGATGCGGTCCGGACCGACCGACACCCATCGGCCCCCGCCCGCCGCCGGTCGTGACGTCATGACCCGCGACAGTACCGGACCGTCCCGGCCGCGCGCCCGAAGGCCAGGCAGGGGGCCCGATCGCATCCCCCGGGAGCGGCGGGACACTTGATCACAATCGGTTACGGTGTTTGCTGGTGCCTGTAAAGAAGGATCCCGATCCAACAGATGCCGAAATGTCAGTGAATTCCACTGCACGTGGGCGCTTTCACCACCGAAACCGCAGGACAATCCGGGGGTGACGGTCCCCCGATCCACCATTCCGGCCGCCTCACCCCCGGCGCCCGCCACTGCCACCCCCGGGGCCCATGGAGCCCTCCCGGCCTCCGGCGGCGCCGCGACCTTCCTGCCCATCGTCGACCTCGACACCGGCGGCGTGATCGCCGTGGAAGCCACCGCCGAGGTCGCCCCCACCGGCGGCTCCCGCGACATCTCGCCCACGATCGCCTCGGCGTACGCCGCCGCGCGCGAGGAGGCGCTGCTGCCGCTCGTCCTGACCGTGGCCTCCGGGGCGGTGATCGAGGGCTCCGCCGCCCTCGCTCCGCTGCACGAGGCGATGCGGGCGACGAAGCGGCGTCCGCGCGAGGTGATACTGGTCATCTCGGGCGACTTCGCGCCCGAGGACCGCCGGGCACTGCTGGTCGGCATCGACGGCCTGCGCACCATCGGCTACCTGGTGGCCGTGGGCGGCGTCGGCACGTCCCACGTCCCCCTCGACCTGATCGCCGACGCGGCTCCGTACGCGGCCGTGCTCTCTCCGGACCTCGTCGACCGCATCCCGCGCGACGTACGGAGGAACGCGCTGGGAGAGGCCGTCGCCCGCATGGCCAAGGGCATGGGCATCCACGTGCTGGCCCCGCAGGTGCGCGAGGAGGCGCAGCTCGCCGCGCTGCGCGGCTGGGGCATCAGGCTGGCCCAGGGACCGCTGCTCGCCCCGCTCGACTGGCGCCCCTCGCACGGGCGGGTGCACGTCCCCCTGCCGGTCCCCCCGTCGGACACCCAGCCATCGGTGATCGAGCTGGGGCCGCGCGTGCAGGAGTTCCTCATGCCCGCGGTGACCCTCGACATGGGGGCGACCGCCGAGCAGGTGGTGGACGCCCTGGGCACCGAGCCCTCCATCACCAGCGTCATCCTGGTGGACGAGTACCAGCGGCCACGGGGCAGCGTCGAGCGCAGCCGCTTCCTGCTTTCCATCGCCGGGCCGTACGGCCACGCCCTGCACGCCAAGAAGCCCGCGCACCGCCTCGCCGACCCGCCGCGCGTCGTCCCCAAGACCACCCCCGCGATCGCCGCCATGCAGCTCGCGGGCAAGGACGCCGCCCGCGTGTACGACGACCTGGTCGTGGTGGACGAGGTGGGACGCTGCATGGGGGTCGTCCACGTCGGCGACCTGATCCGCCACGTCGCCGACCTCCAGCCGATCTCCCGCTGAGAGCGAACGGCCCAGGCCCTTTGGTCCTTCTAAGTCGTGGGTCCGGGGCAGAGGGCTTGGCCGTCACTCATCTAGGGCGTGGATCCGGAGCACGGCTTGGCCGTCACGAAGTCGAAGACCTTGTCGAAGCGGTCCTTCTCGGTCCGAGGGCGCTTCGCCGGGGCCTTGGCGTCGTGCGTGAGGCCGAGGGCGGCCAGCCCGGCCCTGACCTCCTCCGCGCCCGCGCTGAACACGGCGCAGAACGGGCCCCACTGGCTCTTCACCTTGGCCTCCAAACCCCGCACATCGGCGTGCACGACGGGGAGCATCTGGTCGACCGTCTTCTGCGCCGCCTCTCCGCACGCCGCGTCCGGCCCTCCGGCCGTACCCGGGGACACCTTGCCGGCGAGGTCGGCGGGCGCCGAACCGGTGGTGGTGACCGTGGCCGTACAGGGAACCCGTGACCCGGCGTGAGCGGCTGACACGGTGAACGCGGCGGGAGAGCCCACCGCACCGGTCACCATGCCCGCCACGACGAGGCCTCGAACCGCCAGAGCAGTGGACATGACGACCCTCCGAGACAGCAGACAGTGATCTCACTCAACGTACACGAACGATCACCCGTCAGCCCGGAACCCGGAGGGCGCACCAGACGACCTTCCCGCCGGTGACGGGCCGGCGGTGGCCCCAGTTCTCCGCGAGGGCGTCCACCAGACACAGGCCCCGCCCGCCCTCGTCGTCGGGCGCGGCGGTCCTGGGCACGGGCGGGGTACGGCCGGAGTCCCAGACCTCCAGCACAACGAGATCCGCCGTCCGGTAGACGTCGATCCAGACGTATTCAGCGGCGTCACCCGGCGCTTCCCTCACGCCCGTCCCACCGCCGTCCGCCATCGCCTTGACCGCGTTGGTCACCAGTTCCGAGGCGATGAGTTCGGCGGTGTCCAGGAGCCCGTCCAGCCGCCATTCGGCGAGCACTCGCCTGACGTGCCTGCGCGCGTAGAACGCGGCCTCCGGCCGGGCCGGAATCTCCAGGTATTGCTCCCGCATTCTGACGCCGGCCATCGACCGCCTCCGTGATCCATCGATGTTCTCCTCCACGGGCGACAGGCACGTCATATACGTCGTCACGACGTTTATCGGCGCCCGCCCGATGCGGAATTCGCCTCACCATCCTGTACACGATCGACTACGTTGAGTATTCGATTCCCCCCACGGAAGAGCACTGTCCCGGTGGTTCATCGGTGGCTTGGTGGGGTCCGAATTCAGCCGGCGTAAGGGAGGAGATCAGATGGGCAAAATGGTCGACATCGACCCTGACGAGTCAGCGGCGGCACGGTTCGCGTACGAGCTCCGGCGGCACCGTCTCGCCGCGAGGCTGACCCAGGCACAGGTCGGCCGGAGGATCGGATTCTCCGAGAGCATGATCGGCATGGTCGAGACGCTGAAGCGCGACCCCACAGAGGGCTTCGCGCGGCTGTGTGACCGGGCCTTCCGCCTCGACGGCGTCCTGATGAGGCTCTACATGGAAGCCTGGCCGCCACCTCCACCGGTCCCCGAGCATTTCCGCGACTGGGCCGCCGAGGAATTGCGCGCGACCGCACTCCGCCTGTGGGATCCCCTGCTCATCCCCGGCCTCTTCCAGACCGAGGCGTACGCGCGCTGGATCATCGAGTGTGCCCCCGGGATCACCTCCGAGGAGATCGATCACCGCGTATCCGCCAGAATGCAACGGAAGAGAACACTGTCACGCGATGACCCGCCAATGGTCTGGGCCGTCATCGACGAGGGAGTGCTGTGCCGGCCGATCGGAAGCCCCTCTGTCATACGCGAGCAACTCGAATACCTCATAGAGGTGGCACGGCACCCCAAGGTCACCATTCAGATAGTTCCATACGGCGCAAAAGCAGGCGCTGGGTTGCTCGGAGCTTTCGGCATAGCAGAAATGCGAGGCGTCCCTTATACGGTATATGTGGAGGGTCAGCCACACGGCCGGACGGTAGATGAACGAAGCCTGATCGCGAAGCTCGTCAACCGATACGACGCCATCCGAGGCGAGGCCCACTCCCAATCCCTGTCCCTGAAGGTGATCGAGGAAGCGGTGCGGAGATGGATCTGAGCCAGGCCAGATGGCGGAAATCGAGCCGGTCAGGGGACGACGGAGGCATGTGCGTCGAGGTGGCCACCAACCTGCCGAGCGTGATCGCGGTACGCGACTCCAAAGACCCCCAAGGAACCGCACTCATCTTCACCCCCGACGAATGGACCACCTTCCTCACCAACGTGAAGACCCACCGGCTCACCCCCTGATCTGACGACGTGGCGGACCCGTCGGAGAGCCGATCTTCGACAGGTCCGGCCGGCCGGATGGGGGGCGGACCTCGGTCGACCTGCGTCCGCGTCACCCGGGAGACCGTCTTTACGTTGTAGATTCAAAGGCCTGGCCAGGGGTTCCGCGACTGCGACCTGTCCCACCGCAAAGGCCCCGCGCGGTCAGAGCCAGCCCTGGGACTGGGCGCGTTGGACGGCCTCGATGCGGTTGCGGGCGTGGGTCTTCTGGATGGCCGAGGAGAGGTAGTTGCGGACCGTGCCCTCGGACAGGTGGAGGCGCAGGGCGATGTCCCCGATCGTGGAACCGTCGGCGGCGGCGGTGAGAACGTCGCGCTCGCGCTGCGAGAGCGGGTTCGGCCCGGCGCTCAGCGCGGCGGCGGCCAGGACCGGGTCGATCACCCGCTCGCCCGCGAGCACGCGCCTGATGGCGGCCGCCAGTTCCCTCGCGGGGCTGTCCTTGACCATGAAGGCCGCGGCGCCCGCCTCCATGGCCCTGCGCAGGTAGCCGGGCCTGCCGAAGGTCGTGAGGATCATGACGCGGCAGCCGGGCACCTCCCGGCAGATCCGCTCCGCCGCCGCGATGCCGTCCGTCACCGGCATCTCGATGTCGAGCAGGGCGATGTCGGGCCGGGACGCGAGCGCGACGGCCACCGCCTCCTCGCCGTCGGCGGCCTCGCCGACGACCTCGATGTCGGGCTCCAGGCCGAGCAGGGACGCCAGCGCCCCCCGGACCATCGCCTGGTCCTCGGCGAGCACGACCCTGATCATCCATACTCCTGAAATGTCGAAGGCCTCGCGGGGAGGCTTATGGGTCCGTGATCGTCTCGCGGGAGGCGTCAGGTCCGTGATCGTCTCGCGGGGAGGGCGTCAGGCCCGTGATTCTACGGCGACCGGCACCAGCACCCGCAGGCGGAACCCGCCGCCCGGACGCGACCCGGCGTCCACGGAGCCGCCCGCGGCCTCGACGCGCTCGGCCAGCCCGCACAGCCCGCTTCCGGCTTCGTACGGCCCGGCGTGGGGCCCGTTGTCGGAGATCTCCAGGGTCGCCGCGCCGTCCTCGTACGACACGATGATCTCGCATCTGTCCGCCCGGGCGTGCCGTACGACGTTGGTGACGCCCTCGCGCACGGCCCAGCCGAGCAGGCCGTCGAGGGCGTCGGGCAGCGGCGTGCCGGACATGCGGACCACGGCGGCCATGCCGGCCGCGTCCAGCGCGGCGCGGGCGTTGTCGATCTCTTCCGACAGCCCGCGCTGGCGGTAGCCCGTGACGGCCTCGCGCACCTCCTGCAGGGCGAGCCGGGCCACGGACTCGATGTCACGGATCTCCTCGGCCGCCCTGGGCGAGCCCTGCTCGGAGAGCCGCCCGGCCAGCTCGCTCTTGAGCACGATCAGCGACAGGCTGTGCCCGAGCAGGTCGTGCAGGTCGCGGGCGATGCGCAGGCGTTCCTCGCCGGCCGCCAGCCGCGCCACCTCGCCCTGGGCCCGATGGAGCTCGACCACCAGGATCCGGGTGTTGCGCACGCTCATGAACAGGACCCCGAGCGTGACCACCTGCAGCACCAGGAGCGAGATGGTGCCGCCGTCGGCCCCGGTGACGAACCCGCCGGCGACGACGACGGCGGCCATCGCGAGCATCCCGGCCAGTGCCTGCCGCGGGGGCAGGGCCATGCTGATCACGACGGTGACGTAGATGGGCAGCGCCAGCCATCCGCCTCCGAAGAGGATCGCGAACACGATCGCCATCAGCGCCGTCAGGCCGAGCAGCGGGAGCGTCCACCTGCCCGGCTCACCGTAGTTCTTCGGGCTCATCACGGTGGCGATGTAGCAGGTGACGAACCCCACCAGCGCGGCGACCTCCGCGTACGCCCTCAGGCCGGTGACGTTCCCCGAGGTGATGTCGGAGAGCGGATAGAACAGGTAGACCAGCCCGAAGGACATGCCCATGAGCCGCCTCCAGCGGGACGGCTTGTTCTCCGTCCCGCCGAAGGTGAAGAGGTCGCGCAGGCGGCTCATCGTCAGCCCCGTACCGTCGCCCTGCGGTAGGCGTAGACCGCCAGGCCGCACAGCACGACCGCCCAGCCGAGGATGCCGCCGACCGCCGAGGCGGGCGGCGCGTGACCGGCGACGATCTCCCAGCCGATGTCGGCGTAGTCGTACGACGGCAGCGCGTGGGCGATGGTCCGCATGGTCGCGGGCAGCAGGTCGACGGGGAACCAAAGGCCGCCGAGCAGCGCGAGACCGAACATCCCGATGATCGCCAGCGGCTGCGCGGTGTCGGGCGGCACGAGCGAGCCGATGATGAGCCCGAGCGCGGCGAACGGGATCGTGCCCACCCACATGATCGGGATCAGCGCGGCCCACTGCCCCACGCCGAGCGAGACGTGCTGGGTGATCACGGCGGCGAGGACGACCAGCAGCAGCGCGGGCAGCACCAGCAGCAGCGACGAGATCAGTTTGGTCACGATGATCATCCAGCCGGGCAGCGGGGTGATCTGGAGCTGGCGCAGCCAGCCGCTCTGCCGCTCCTGCGACCACGGCACGGCCGTCGACATGATGGAGGCGGCGAGCGCGCCGTAGGCGGCCATCGACACCATGAGGATCACACTGGCCCGCACGCCGGTCGTCGCATCGACCTGGCTTCCCCAGAGGTTGGAGTAGAGCAGGTAGAAGCCCACGGGAAACGCCACGACGAAGATGATGTAGCGCTTGTTGCGCAGCATCCGGATGGCTTCGAGCTTCACGTAGTTCAGCATGGCTCAGGCCTCCGCGGACTGGGTGAGGGCGAGGAAGGCGTCCTCCAGATCGACCCCGTCGATCTGGAGTTCGCGCACGTCCAGCGTTGTCTTACGGTAGAGCGCTGCCACGGTGGCGTCGACGTCGGTCGTGCGCAGCGTCACCGTGCCGGAGACGATCTCGACGCCGGTGACCCCCGGCAGCGCGTCGAGACCCGCCGCCGACTGGCCGCCGAGCGAGAACCCGACCACGCTCCCGCCGGCGCCGGCCTTGATCTGCGCGGCCGTACCGTCGGCGACGACCTTCCCCCGGGCGACCACGATCACGCGGTCGGAGTTCTCGTCGGCCTCTTCGAGGTAGTGGGTGGCGAACAGGACCGTACGGCCCTGCGCCGCGTAGGTCCGCATGCTCGCCCAGAAGGCCCGGCGCGACTCGACGTCCATCGCGGCGGTCGGCTCGTCGAGGACGAGCAGCTTGGGCGCCCCGGCGATGGCCAGGGCGAACCTCACGCGCTGGCTCTGCCCGCCGGACAGCCTGCCGGCGCGCCGGGAGGCCAGATCGGTCAGATCGGCCATCTGGAGCACCTGGTCGAGCGGCAGCGGATCGGGATAGAGGCGGCGGATGAAGTCGATCAGCTCGCGCACGGTCAGCTCGGGGATCAGGGTCCCCTCCTGCAGCATGGCGCCGACCTCCCCGCGCGCGACCGCCTCGTCCGGAGCGCGGCCGAAGACCCGGATCTCCCCGGAGGTCGGACGGATGAGGCCCAGCAACATGTTGATCGTCGTCGATTTGCCCGCCCCGTTCGGGCCGAGGAGGGCGACGGTGCGCCCTGGCTCCATCGTGAGGCTCAGGCCGTTCACGGCGCGCACCTCACCGTAACTCTTGCTCACGTCGGCAAGCGCTATGGCGTTCATGTCCCCAACGGTAGGGAAAGCCGCGCAAGACCCTCAGTGCCGCGAATCCGCCGTTGACGATGACATTTGTCATCCACCCCCGGCCCTGGGCCCTTGGCGGCCCCTTGGGCCCCGCAGGACCCACGGCACCGGGTACTCCGCCGGAATCTGCCGGTATGGACTTCAACCCTCGACAATACTCCTCGTAATGCTAGAGTCACGCTTCGTTATGGAAATCATCAGCAGACCGCCGCGTCACGTGGCTTGTGTGATGGATGGGAACGGACGCTGGGCCGCGCAGCGATCGCTCCCGCGCACCGCGGGCCACGAGGCCGCGGAGGCCGCGGTGATCGACGTCATCGAGGCGGCACACTCGGCCGGCATCAAGTGGCTGAGCCTGTACGCCTTCTCGACCGAGAACTGGCGGAGGCCGCCAGGCGAGGTCGACACCTTGATGAGGCTCGTGCGCCGGACCATCCGCAAGCACGCGCCGGCTTTGCACGCACGAGGTGTCCGGTGCAGGTTCCTGGGCGTGGCCGATCCGCGGATCCCTCCACCGCTGGCTCAGGACATAGCCGATCTCATGACGCTCACCAGTGACAACAGGCGAATGACGCTGACGATCGCCTTCGACCACGGGGGACGTCGGGACATCGTGGAGGCCGCCCGTTCGCTGATCCGCGCCGCCGTACCCGCCGAGCAGGTCAGCGAGTCCACTTTCGCCAGGCATCTCCCCTTCTCCGACACGCCGGATGTCGACCTCGTCATTCGTACCTCCGGAGAGCAACGGATCTCCAACTTCATGCTCTGGCAGGTGGCCTACGCCGAATGGGTCTTCCCGCAGGTGCTGTGGCCCGACTTTCGCGCGACCCACCTGTGGGAATGCCTCGACGCCTACCGGCGGCGCCAGCGCCGATTCGGCGATGTCAGCCAGTCGGCCACCACCACGGAAGAGGAACTTCGATGAACCAGACCACCGCACAGGAGACCGTCGACGTCTTCGGGCCCGACTCGATGCTGCGCCGCCTCGTCAACGAGGCCCGCTGGGGCCTGGCGGTCACCCGCGCCACGGTTCTGGAGGCCGCGCACCCGCAGATCGGCACGGCGTTGATCAACAACTCGACGTTCGTGACGCATCCGTGGCGGCGCCTGCGCAACACCTTGGCGAGCACACAGCGGATGATCGACCCGGACCGGCACGTTCGCAGCCGGGAGGCGGCTCGCCTCAACCGCCTGCACGCCCGCATCTCGGGCACCGGCCCGCAAGACCGCCACTACGACGCGATGGACGCCGAAGCCCGCGCCTGGGTGGTGGCGACTCTGTTCGAGTCGGCTGTGACGATGTACCGGCTGAGCGGTGAGTCGCTGACCGCGCCCGCCGTGGAACGGCTCTACACCGAGTTCCGGACGCTACTCGCCCTGCTCGAAGGGGGCGACAGCGACCAGCTCCCGGCGACGGCGCAGGAGTTCTGGCCCTACTACGACGACATGGTGAACCATCACCTGGAGAGCACCGAAGCGGTACGCGTCATCCTCTACCGGCTCTTCGCCGACGTGCCGGCCCCGCCCCTGCTGCGCGGCCATCCCGCGGTGTGGGCCGCGGGCCGGGCCGTGGCAGGCCCCGTGGCCGCCGCGATCACCATCGCGTCGCTGCCGGAATCCTTCTGCCGGCGTCTCGCCCTGCCTGACCTCCCAGGGGCGCGGGCGCTCATGCACGGGGCCTACTTGACCACCGGACTCGCCACCCGCCTGCTTCCGAACGGCTGGATGAACGTCGGCTCCTTCATGAGCCTGCTGGATCCCGACCGCACCGGTGGTTCCGGACCCTGGGAGAACATACGCCGCAAGGCCGGCCAGGCCGCGGCCATGCTGAGGCTCATCACCCCGGCTCCCGACGAGGTCGATCAGGTGACACGCTCGGCTGACCGGTTCTTCGCCGAGGTCCTTGACCAGACCGGCGACGGCCACATCGCCTGGCCCGACCTGGCCGCCATGGCGAGAGAGATCGCCACCCGGCTCGACCTGGACGAACAGGACGAGGATCGGCTTTACAAGGCCTACGCCGGCTGGTGGCGGGAGTTGCAGACCAATCTCGACACCGACGGCGACGGGCGCGTCACACGGCAGGAATACGCCGCCTCGGCCGCCTCTCTACCCAGCTCCGGACTGGTCAAGATCGCCGACGTGCTGTTCGATGTCACCGACGTGGACGACGACGAGACGATCGACGCCCGGGAGTATCAGACGTTGTTCCGCACCGCCTTCCACCGCGACCTGACCGGTACGGGCGACAGCTATTCGCGGAGCGCTTTCGTCAGGCAGTTCCTGCTGTTCATGTCCGGGCAGCGGCACTCGGTCGCCTACGACTCCCTCCTGTCGTAGGTTCGGCCAGGTCCGCGCTGTCAGCGCGGAGGGTCAGATGCGGCAGGCGAAGATGGCGGTCGCGAGGACCGCCTTGGCGCCGATCTCCCAGAGCTGGTCCATGACCTGCTGGTGGCCCTTGCGGGGGACCATGGCGCGGACGGCGACCCAGCCCTCGCGGTGCAGCGGGGAGACCGTGGGTCCCTCCATGCCCGGCGTGAGCGCGATGGCCTCGTCGATGCGCTCGGCGCGGATGTCGTAGTCGATCATGACGTAGTCGCGGGCGACCAGCACGCCCTGCAACCGCCGGACCAGCTGCTGGACCCCGTTGGTCTCCACGGCCCCCACCTGCTTGATCAGAGCGGCCTGGGAGTGGGCGATCGGTTCGCCGAAGACCTCGAGGCCGACGTTGCGCAGGGTGGTGCCGGTCTCCACGACGTCGGCCACCGCGTCGGCGACGCCGAGGCGGATCGCGGTCTCCACCGCGCCGTCGAGCTTGATCACCCTGGCCTCCACGCCCATCTCGGCGAGGTACTTGCCGAGCAGGCCCGCGTAGGAGGTGGCGATGCGCATGCCCTCAAGGTCCTTGACCGTGGAGAACCTGCCGGCGCCCGCGGCGAAGCGGAAGGTGGAGACGCCGAACCCCAGCGGCATGATCTCCTCGGCGGGGGCGCCGGAGTCGAGGAGCATGTCGAGCCCGGTGATGCCGACGTCCAGCGTGCCCTCGCCGACGTAGACGGCGATGTCGCGGGGACGCAGGAAGAACAGCTCGCAGGAGTTGTCGGGGTCGACGACCACGAGTTCCTTGGAGTCCCTGCGCGGGCGGTAGCCCGCTTCCTTGAGTATGGTCTGGGCGGCCTCTGTGAGGGCCCCCTTGTTGGGTACGGCGAGGCGGAGCATGGCTTCGAGGAATCCTTCGGATCGGAGAGGACGAGGTCGATCGCGCAGGCCGGTGGGACCGGCCTACAGATGCTTGTAGACCTCGTCGAGCCCGATGCCCCGGGCGATCATGAGAACCTGCACGTGGTAGAGCAGCTGGGAGATCTCCTCCGCCGCCCGGTCGGTGGACTCGTGCTCGGCCGCCATCCAGCTCTCGGCGGCCTCTTCCACGACCTTCTTGCCGATGGCATGGACGCCGGCGTCCAGGGCCGCGACGGTGCCCGACCCCGCGGGGCGGGTGCGCGCCTTGTCCGAAAGCTCGGCGAACAGCTCTTCGAAGGTCTTCATGATCTCTCTCACGTCGGTGTGCCTGCCCCGTCAAGAGTAGTCGTCCACGGGTGGAAGACGTGCTAACCGCCCACTTCGCCTGATCAGGCCGGGGCACTCCGGCGTGGCTCCGTGCCGCGACGCAGGATCCTTGGGCCACCCGGTACGTCCGCAGCGCGCCGGCCGATCTGCAAGATGGTGCGGGGGTTTCGCGATACCGGCCCTGTCAGGAGATGCGACGGGATCCGGGAGACCGTTGAACGCGTTGCTTAAACGGTTCAGCGCATCATATGCGACCAGGTGGACATCGGGTGCCACGGGCCGTTCACGGAGCCGGCCGATTCTCGTTGACGCAGCGCAGCACCGGGTAGGAGGTCAGCGCGGCGGGGTCCAGCTCCCCGGGAGCCCGGACGAGGAACGTGGCGGCCGAACCCGGGAGCAGGGTGACCAGCATGTCGTCCACCTCGGCGGCCGGGTCGAGCCGGTCGGGGAACAGCGCCAGCTCCCGCACCAGCGTCCGCGCGGTCACGGTCACCCGCACGCCGCCGGGCACGGGCTCGGCCTCCACGTCGTACTCGGCCTCGGGGAAGGCCATCTCGGGATCCTCGGCGAAGAACCGCAGGGCACCGTGCTCGCCGAGCTTCGCCGTCAGCACCTCCTCGGCGGGGTCGGCGGCCGTCGTGAGCGCGCCGGGCAGCGGTACGGGCAGCGTGCCGCGCGCGGGGACGGTCACCGGGAACGTCCGTTCGGCCAGCGGCTCCCCGGTCAGGTCGCGCCGGGTCACCGTCAGCTCGCCCGTCCAGTCCTCGGGACCGTCGTTGACCACGACCACCGTGGCATCCTGGATGGTCAGCAGCCGGTCGGCGTAGACGCGGCGCAGCGCGTACCACAGGGGTTTGCGGCGGGCGTCGCCGTCGACCGCCGCCCACGAGATCACCGGCCAGCAGTCGTTGAGCTGCCAGACGATCGTGCCCATGCAGTACGGCGCGAGCGAGCGGAAGCGCTCGATGCCGAAAGCCATGGCGCGGGCCTGGTTGAGCTGCGTCAGGTAGTGCCAGTCGTCGAACGTGGCGGGCGCGGGCAGGTGGTCGCCGAGGCCGCGCAGCAGCTTGGCGTTGCCGTCTGCGGCCTTCTGGTGGTGCAGCACGCCGGGAGAGCCGGGGGTCAGCGGCTCGTCCCCGAGCGCGCGGCGCAGCGTGGCGTAGGCGGGCGGCCCCTGGAAACCGAACTCCGCGACGAACCGCGGACGGTAGGCCCCGTAGCGGAGGTAGTCCTCACGGTTCCACACATCCCAGATGTGGACGGTGCCGCGGGCGGGGTCGTTGGGCGGCAGGCCGGGCTCTCCGGAGTACGGGCTGCCTGCCCAGTAGGGCCGCGTCGGGTCCAGCTCGGCGACCACCCGGGGCAGCATGTCGTAGTAGAACCCGGCGCCCCACGTCCGCCCGTCGAGCTTGTCGCGCCAGCCCCAGTCGGAGAAGCCCTCGATGTTCTCGTTGTTGCCGTTCCACAGCACCAGGCTCGGATGGGGCGCCAGGCGCACGATCGCGTCACGCGCCTCCGCCTCGACCTCCGAGGCGAACGGCTCCTCCTCGGGGTAGGCCGCGCAGGCGAAGGGGAAGTCCTGCCAGACCAGCAGCCCGAGCCGGTCGCACAGGTCGTAGAAGCCGGTGCTCTCGTAAAGGCCGCCGCCCCAGATCCGCAGCAGGTTGAGGTTCGCCTCGCACGCCTGCCCGAGCCGCTGGGCGAGGCGTTCGGGGGTGATCCGCGAGGGGAAGCAGTCGTCGGGGATCCAGTTGGCGCCCCTGACGAACACCGGCGCGTCGTTGACGACGATCGTGAAGGCGTCGTCCTCGCGGTCGAGCCGGACCGACCGGAACCCGATGTCCCTGGTCCACTCGTCCAGGATCGCGCCGCCGCCCGGCGCCCCGCCGCCGCCCGGCGCCCCGCCGTCGGCCGGGGCCGCGCCGTCGGCCTCGCTCAGGCGCACGGCCAGCGCGTACAGCGGCTGCCCGCCGTACCCGCGGGGCCACCACAGGTCCGGCTCGGGCACGGTCAGCTCCAGTACGGCCTCGCTCGACCCCGGCGCGAGCCGTACCTCGGCGTCCGCGCCCGCGACGGACGCGGTCACGACCACGGGGACCTCGGCGGAGCGCTCCACCGTGACGTGCACCTCCACGCGGCCCTCGCGCCCGTCGAGCGTCACCAGCGGGCGGACGGCGGACAGGCGGGCGCCGCTCCAGGCGTGCAGGCCGATGGGCCGCCAGATGCCCGAGGTGACCAGGGTGGGCCCCCAGTCCCAGCCGAAGTTGCAGGCCATCTTGCGGATGAACTGGTAGGGCTCGTCGTAGGCGCCGGGCAGGTCGCCGAGCTCCTCCTTCCGCCGCGCGGCGTAGGCGTACGGCGAGCCGAACCGCACCTGGAGCGTGTTCTCGCCCTCTCGCAGCAGGTCGCGCACGGGAAAGCGGTAGAACCGGTGCATGTTCGCCGTGGCCGCCACCTCGGCGCCGTTGAGGATCACGGTCGCCACGGTGTCCAGGCCGTCGCAGACCAGGTCGGCCCGGTCCGCCTCACCGCCGGCTCCGGCGCCCTCGCTCGCGTGCCAGGTGAAGGACGTCTCGTACGCCCAGGTGGTGCGGCCGATCCAGGTGAGCCGGCTCTCGTTGTCGTCCAGGTAGGGATCGTCGATGAGACCGGCCGCGAGCAGGTCGGTGTGCACGCAGCCGGGGACGGTGGCCGGGATGCCGGCGATGTCCACCTCGTCCGATACGGCGGTCAGGGTCCAGCCGTCGTGCAGCGGACGGTACATGCTCACGTGTTCCTCCTTCTAGGTCAGCCCTTGAGGGCGGACGGAGCGAGGCGCTGAACCGGATAAGTAACGTGAAACTACGGCCGGTATGTCAAGGGTGTCAACGGCGCGTTGACGTCGTGTCCGATCCTTGACTCACCGTCCTGCGTCGGTTCAGCTCCGCGCACCGCCCATTCCCGGCGGCGGGGCGGCCTTGAGGAATTACCCCGGCGCGGCGGCATAGTAAGGTACGGACAGTCGCGCTTGGTCTAGACCGGTTCAGCGAGGGGGCCCTGTGAAGCGACCGACGATCGCTGACATCGCCAGGCAGGCGGGCGTCTCCAAAGGCGCGGTCTCGTACGCCCTGAACGGCCAGCCCGGGGTTTCGGCGTCCACGCGGGCCCGCATCCTGGCCATCGCCGACGAGATCGGCTGGCGGCCCAACAGCGCCGCCCGGGCGCTCAACGGCGCCAGGGCCAACACCGTGGGGCTCGCCCTGTGCCGCCCCGCCCGCTTCCTCGGCGTCGAGCCGTTCTTCATGGAGCTGATCAGCGGCATCGAGGGCGAGCTGTCCGCCCGGTCGTACGCGCTGATGCTCCAGGTGGTCACCGACCACGACGAGGAGATGGCGGTCTACCGCCGCTGGTGGGGCGAGGGCCGCGTCGACGGCGCCATCCTGGTCGACCTGCACTTCGCGGACCCGCGCGTGAGCGAGATGGAGGCGCTCGGCATGCCGGTGGTGGTGCTCGGCCACCCCTCGGAGTCGGGGTCGCTGGTTCCCGTCTGGTCCGACGACGGCGCGGCCGTCCGCGAGACCGTCGAGTACCTCACCGCGCTCGGCCACCGCCGCATCGCCCGGGTGGCCGGCCTGCCGAAGCTCGTGCACACCGTGCTCCGCGACCAGGCCTTCGGCGCGGCCTGCGCGGAGCTCGGCCTGCCGGAGGCCGTCACCGTGCACACCGACTACACCGGCGAGGAGGGGGCCCGCGCGACCAGGCGGCTGCTCAGCTCGGCCTCCCGGCCCACCGCCGTGGTGTACGACAACGACATCATGGCGGTGGCGGGGCTGTCGGTCGCCCAGGAGATGCGCCTCGACGTGCCCGGCGACCTGTCGATCGTCGCCTGGGACGACTCGCCGCTGTCGCAGGTGGTCCGGCCGCCGCTGACCGCGCTGACCCGCGACATCCCGGCGTACGGGGGGCACGCCGCCCAGCGGCTGCTGTCGCTGATCGAGGGCGGCCCGGTGGCCGGGTTCGAGGATCGGGCGGCCCGCCTGACCCCCCGCGGCAGCACCGCTCCCCCACCCGCCTAGATCATCGTCTGTCCTGACATACGGCCACACGGTCGCATGACGAAGGCCCAGGCCGGCGCCATGCCGTCCTGGGCCTTCGTCATCGATCAGCCGGTCTCACCGGCCACGTCCCCGCCTCGGGAAGGCCGGGGAACGCGGAGCGGTTCCCCGGGAAGATCAGCGGCCGTAGCCGCGACCGCCGGAGCGGTCGGACGAGCCCGTGCCCGAGCGACCGCCGCGGAAGCCCGAGCCGCGCGTGCCGGGCGAGCCGCGGAACTCGCCGCGGTTCTCCGGACGACGCTCGGGACGGCCGTCGCCGCGGGTCTCGCCGCCGCGCGTCCCCGAGCGGTAGCCCTCCGCCGGACGCTGGCCCTGCAGGCCGCCGTCACGGCGCTCGCCGTCCTCGCGGGGACGGTCGTGGAACCGGCGCGGGCGGCGGTCGCCGCCGCCGTGGCCGCCGCCCTCGCGGCGGGGACGCTTGGCGGCCGGGGCTGCGGGCTCCCACACGGGGATCTCCACGCCGCTCGGCTGCTGGGCGCCCGCCACCTCGGCCAGGCGCGGGTGGCCCGGCGTGGCCTTGAGGCGGAACGGCTCGACGCCGGCCCTGCGGGTCATCGACTCGGTGGAGCGGCGCTCGTTCGGCAGCACGAGCGTCATGACCGTGCCGCGCTCACCGGCGCGGGCCGTACGGCCGCCACGGTGCAGGTAGCTCTTGTGGTCCATGGGCGGGTCCACGTGCAGGACCAGGCTGACGTCGTCCACGTGGATGCCGCGGGCGGCGACGTCGGTGCAGACCAGCACGCCGATGGTGCCCTCGCGGAACTCCGCCAGGATGCGGGTGCGCTGGTTCTGGCGCTTGCCGCCGTGCAGGCCTCCGGCGCGGACGCCGACCCGGGCGAGCTGCTTGACCAGCCGGTCGACCCCGTGCTGGGTGCGCACGAACATGATCGTGCGGCCCTCGCGGTTGGCGATCTCGGCGGTGATGGCGAACTTGTCGTCGCGGGTCACCTGGAGCACATGGTGCTCCATCGTGACGACCGATGAGGTGGCGGGCTCCAGCGAGTGCGTCACCGGGTCCTTGAGGAAGCGGCGGACGAGCTTGTCGACGTCGCCGTCCAGGGTCGCGGAGAACAGCAGGCGCTGGCTGTCCGCGGGGGTCTGCTCCAGCAGCGCGCTGACCACGGGGAAGAAACCGAGGTCGCACATGTGGTCGGCCTCGTCGATCACGGTCACCCGGACGTCCTCCAGCGAGCACTCGCCCTGCTGGATGAGGTCGGTGAGCCGCCCGGGGGTGGCGACGACGATCTCGACGCCGCGTCGCAGGGCCTCGATCTGCCTGCCCATGGACATGCCGCCCACGACGGTCTTCAGGCGCAGGGCGAGGCCGCGGCCGAGGGGCTCAAGAGCGTCGGTCACCTGCATGGCGAGCTCGCGGGTGGGGACCAGGACGACGGCGAGCGGGCGGCGCGGGGCCGCCTTGGTGCCGGCGACGAGCGCCATGGTCGGCAGGCCGAACGCCAGGGTCTTGCCCGAGCCGGTCTGGCCCCGGCCGAGCACGTGGCGGCCCGACAGGATGTCGGGGATGGTGGCCCGCTGGATGGGGAAGGGGCTGGCGATGCCCTGGCGGGCGAGGCCGGTCACCAGGGGCTTGGGAAGGCCGAGAAGGGTGAACTCCGACGGGCCGGCGGGGGTCTCACCCGTCGTCACCCCGGAGGAGCCGGCGGGAGCCGCGGTCACGGAGCCCGTCTTTCCGGACACCGCCTGGTCCGGCAGCGCGGTCGGCACCGCCTCATCGTGCCCGGCGCCGGTCAGGGCGTTGGCGGGCATGGCGGCGTTAATGCTGGTCACGATTTGTCGTGCCTTTCGATCGAAGAGACATGGCACGTCACTTCTGCGAAAGGACGAGCCGGGGCGTACGGCATGCGCCGTACTCGAACACATGGGCGTCCGGGGGAACGCCGAGTGGTGCGTTTCATCGCGACACGCGAGCACCACTCATCATGGGCGACAAGGAGTCTAACCCAACCTGGTCGGGCCGCGATCAAGCAGGTGCGGCCACCGTCTGGCGGTCAAGCGCCGGACGCGGCCGTACCACAGTCGAGCAGGGGCCGGGAGAGACGCCCATTGAACGTCACACGCAGAACCCGGCGGGCGGAACCTCGTCCCGGTGATGACCGGGACATTCGATGATCAGACGTTGAAGCCGAGCATGCGAAGCTGCTCGCGCCCCTCGTCAGTGATCTTGTCAGGCCCCCACGGGGGAAGCCAGACCCAATTGATCTTAACGTCGGAGACCATGCCCTCCAGAGCGGAGTGCGCCTGCTCCTCGATGACATCGGTCAGCGGGCAGGCCGCGCTGGTCAGCGTCATGTCGAGGGTCGCGACCGGCGCCGCGCCAGAATCTCCGGCGTCAAGGTTCACACCATACACCAAGCCGAGGTCAACCACGTTGATTCCCAGCTCGGGGTCCACGACGTCCTTGAGGGCTTCGAGGACCTCTTCCAGCGTCGTATCACCGTCGAACCCGGTGGGGGTCTCCACAGGCTTGCTCACGCCGCCTCCTTGTCTCTCGCCACTCCGGCCGCCCACCGGCCGCCGTCCACATCGACACGCTCGCTCACGCTGAGCTCCTCACCACCGCGTCCTTGTAGGCCATCCAGGCCAGCAGGGCGCACTTGACCCTGGCTGGATACTTGGCCACTCCAGCGAACGCGACCGCGTCCCCCAGCACGTCCTCGTCGGCCTCCACCTGGCCCCGGCCCTGCATGAGCCGGGTGAACTCGTCGACGACCGCGAGCGAGTCCTCGACGGTCGAGCCCGTGGTCAGCTCGTGAAGCACCGACGCGGCGGCCTGGCTGATCGAACAGCCTTGACCATCGTAGGAGACGTCCTCGACCTTACCGCCATCGCCCAGCTTCACCCGCATCGTGACCTCGTCGCCGCACGTGGGGTTCACGTGGTGGACCTCGGCGTCGTACGGCTCACGCAGGCCGCGGCCCTGCGGGTGCTTGTAGTGCTCCAGGATCAGCTCCTGGTACAGCGACTCGGCGATCATGTCTTAACCGAACACCTTCTGGACGTGGTGGAGGCCCCGGACCAGCGCGTCGATCTCGTCCGTGGTGTTGTACAAGTAGAAAGACGCCCGCGTGGTCGCCGGTATTCCGAAGCGCAGGTGCAGCGGGCGGGCGCAGTGGTGCCCCACCCGCACGGCGACGCCGAACTGGTCGTCGAGGATCTGCCCCACATCATGCGGGTGTATGCCGGGGATCGTGAACGAAATCGTCCCACCGCGCTCCTCTGCCGTCGTTGGGCCGATGACGCGCAGTCCCGGGAACTCCCCCAGCGCCGACAGGCCGTACACCGTGAGCTCGTGCTCGTGGCGCCGGATCTCCTCCATGCCGACGCCCGAGAGGTAGTCGACGGCGGCGCCGAGCCCTATCGCCTCGACGATCGGCGGCGTGCCCGCCTCGAACTTGTGCGGCACGGGCGCGAACGTCGAGTGGTCCATCCAGACCGCCTCGATCATCTCTCCCCCGCCGAGGAACGGCGGCATCGCGTCGAGCAGCTCGTGCCGGCCCCACAGGACGCCGATGCCCGACGGGCCGACCATCTTGTGCCCGGTGAACGCCACGAAGTCGGCCCCGAGCGCCGCGACGTCGATCGCGCGGTGGGGCACGGACTGGGAGGCGTCCAGCATCATCAGCGCGCCCACCTCGCGGACCCGCGCGAGGACGTCGGCGACCGGGTTGACCGTGCCGAGGACGTTCGACTGGTGGACGATCGACACGATCTTCGTGCGCTCGTTGACCAGGTCGTTCATCCCGGACAGGTCGAGACGGCCCTCGTCGGTGACGGGGAACCAGCGCAGCGTCGCCCCCGTGCGCTGGGCCAGGAGCTGCCACGGCACGATGTTGGAGTGGTGCTCCATCTCGGAGATGACGATCTCGTCGCCGGGACCCAGCGTGAACCGCTCGTCGGTGTTGGTGGGGTTGCCGAAGGAGTACGCCACCAGGTTGAGCGCCTCGGAGGCGTTCTTGGTGAAGACGACCTCGTCGCGGGCCGGCGCGCCGATGAAGGCGGCGACCTTGTCGCGCGCGCCCTCGTAGGCCTCGGTCGACTCGCTGCCCAGCACGTGCAGGGCTCTGCCGACGTTGCTGTAGTGCTGCTCCAGGTGGTCACGCATGGTGTTGATGACCTGCGCGGGCTTCTGCGAGGAGTTGCCCGAGTCAAGATAGACCAGCGGCCTTCCGCCGGGCAGCTCGCGGGAGAGGATCGGGAAGTCCTTCCTGATCCTCTCCACATCGAACATGCTGTCGGTCATGCATTCGCCTTCGTGTAGCGCTCGTAGCCCTCGGCCTCAAGCTTGTCGGCGAGCTCGGGGCCGCCCTCCTCGACGATGCGACCGGCCGCGAAGACGTGGACGAAGTCCGGCTTCACGTAGCGCAGGATGCGGGTGTAGTGCGTGATCAGCAGCACGCCGGTGTCACCTGCCGCGCCGAAGCGGTTGACGCCCTCGGAGACGACGCGCAGGGCGTCGACGTCGAGACCGGAGTCGGTCTCGTCGAGGATGGCGATCTTCGGCTTGAGCAGCTCCAGCTGAAGGATCTCGTGGCGCTTCTTCTCGCCGCCGGAGAATCCCTCGTTGAGGTTGCGCTGGGCGAAGGCGCCGTCGATGGACAGGGCGTCCATGCCGGCCTTCAGCTCCTTGGTGAAGACGCGCAGCTTCGGCGCCTCACCGCGCACGGCCGTGACGGCGCTGCGCAGGAAGTTGGACACCGAGACGCCGGGGACCTCGACGGGGTACTGCATGGCGAGGAACAGGCCCGCGCGGGCGCGCTCGTCGACGGTCATGGACAGGACGTCCTCGCCGTCGAGGGTCACCGCGCCGGAGGTGATGGTGTACTTCGGGTGACCGGCGATCGCGTAGGCGAGCGTCGACTTGCCGGAGCCGTTCGGGCCCATGAGGGCGTGGGTCTCCCCCGCGCGGACGGTCAGATTGACTCCGCGCAGGATCTCCTTGTCCTCCACGGCGACATGCAGGTCACGAATTTCCAGGGTGGACACTTAAGACTCCCCATTTTCGTCATTGTCAGCGCTGTCGAGCGAGACGAGCACGTCGTCGCCTTCGAGCTTCACTCGGTAGACCGGGACCGGCCGCGTCGCGGGCGGGCCGGTGGGCTTGCCGGAGCGGATGTCGAAGCACGAGCCGTGCAGCCAGCACTCCAGCGTGTCGTCGTACACCTCGCCCTCGCTCAACCTCACCTCGGCGTGCGAGCACACGTCGTGCAGGGCGAACACCTCGCCGTCCTTGCGGATCAGCGCGACGGGCTTGCCCTGCGCCTCGACCCCGACGACGCCGCCGTCGGGGATGTCGGAGAGGGAGCAGACCTTCATGAACGTCATCGCGCGAGCTCCGCCTCCACGGCGGCGAGCACGCGGTCGCGGATCTCCTCGACCTCGATCTTCTCGATCAACTGGGCGAAGTACCCGCTGATCACCAGGCGGCGCGCCTCCTCGTACGGGATGCCCCGCGCCTGGAGGTAGAAGAGGTGCTCGTCGTCCATGCGGCCCGACGCCGAGGCGTGCCCCGCGCCCGCGACCTCTCCGGTGAGGATCTCAAGGTTCGGCACCGAGTCGGCGCGGGCGCCGTCGGTGAGGATGAGGTTGCGGTTGAGCTCGTAGGTGTCGGTGCCGGTGGCCTCGACACGGATGATCACATCGCCGATCCACACGGCGTGCGCCTCGTCGCCCTGGAGGGCGCCGCGGTAGTCGACGTTGCTCCGGCAGTCGGGCACGCTGTGGTCGACCAGCAGGCGGTGCTCAAGATGCTGGCCGGCGTCCACGAAGTACAGGCCGTTCAGCTCGGCGTCACCGCCGCGCCCGGTGTAGGAGACCGAGGGCGACAGGCGGACGAGGTCGCCGCCCATGGTGACGACGAAGCTCCTGAACGTCGCGTCCCTGCCCAGGTGGGCGTGGTGCTGCGAGACGTGCACCGCGTCGGGCGCCCAGTCCTGCAGGCTGACGATCTTGAGCGTGGCACCGTCGCCGACGACGAACTCGACGTTGTCGGCGTAGACCGCGCTGCCCTGGTGGTCGAGCACGATCACGGCCTCGGCGAGCGGCTCGACGACGACCACGATGTGGCCGTAGGAGGCGCCGCCGCCCTCGCCGCGAAGGCTGATCACGGTCTCCTTGGAGGTCACGGCCTCCTTCGGCACCGTGATCACGGTCGCCTTCTCGAACGAGGTGAACGCCTGGACGCTGACCCGGTCGGTGGGCGCGTACGCCTTGCCGATGCGGGCGTCGTCACGCCCGACGGTCTCGACCGAGACCTCCGGCGCGGCCTCGACGTGGACCACGACGTTGCCGGTGACCGGCGCGGTGCCGTCGTGCAGGCCGCGCAGGCGGGACAGCGGGGTGAACCGCCACATCTCCTCGCGGCCCGTCGGGACGGGAAAGTCCTTAAGGTCGTAGGAGGAGGCGCCGTGCAAGGTGGAGAGAGGCTTGGAGTCGAGGCCCATGGTCAGCCCACCGCCCCTTCCATCTGCAGCTCGATCAGGCGGTTGAGCTCAAGGGCGTACTCCATCGGCAGCTCGCGCGCGATCGGCTCCACGAAGCCGCGCACGATCATCGCCATGGCCTCGTCCTCGTTGAGCCCGCGGCTCATGAGGTAGAACAGCTGGTCGTCGGAGACCTTCGAGACCGTGGCCTCGTGCCCCATGGAGACGTCGTCCTCGCGGACGTCGACGTAGGGGTAGGTGTCCGAGCGGCTGATCTGGTCGATGAGCAGCGCGTCGCACTTGACGGTGGACGCCGAGCCCGCGGCGCCCTCCTCGATCTGCACGAGACCGCGGTAGGAGGTGCGGCCGCCGCCACGCGCGACGGACTTGGAGATGATCGTCGAGGAGGTCTTGGGCGCGAGGTGCACCATCTTGGCGCCCGCGTCCTGGTGCTGGCCCTCGCCGGCGAACGCGACGCTCAGCGTCTCGCCCTTGGCGTGCTCGCCCATGAGGTAGACGGCGGGGTACTTCATCGTGACCTTGGAGCCGATGTTGCCGTCGATCCACTCCATGGTCGCGCCCTCGTACGCCACGGCGCGCTTGGTGACCAGGTTGTAGACGTTGTTCGACCAGTTCTGGATGGTCGTGTAACGGCAGCGGGCGTTCTTCTTCACGATGATCTCCACGACCGCGCTGTGCAGCGAGTCGGAGGAGTAGATCGGCGCCGTGCAGCCCTCGACGTAGTGGACGTAGGAGCCCTCGTCGACGATGATCAGCGTGCGCTCGAACTGGCCCATGTTCTCGGTGTTGATCCGGAAGTAGGCCTGGAGCGGGATCTCGACCTGCACGTTCGGCGGGACGTAGATGAACGAGCCACCCGACCACACCGCGCTGTTGAGCGAGGCGAACTTGTTGTCGCCCACCGGGATGACCGAGCCGAAGTACTCCTTGAAGAGCTCGGGGTGCTCCTTGAGACCGGTGTCGGTGTCAAGGAAGATCACGCCCTTCTCCTCAAGGTCCTCACGGATCTTGTGGTAGACGACCTCGGACTCGTACTGCGCGGCGACGCCCGCGATCAGGCGCTGCTTCTCGGCCTCGGGGATTCCGAGCCTGTCATAGGTGTTCTTGATGTCCGCCGGGAGCTCGTCCCAGGTGGCCGCCTGCTTCTCGGTGGAGCGCACGAAGTACTTGATCTTGTCGAAGTCGATGCCGGAGAGGTCGGATCCCCAGCTCGGCATGGGCTTCTTGCCGAAGAGCCGAAGGCCCTTCAGGCGAAGGTCGAGCATCCACTCGGGCTCATTCTTCAGAGCCGAGATGTTGCGCACGACGTCCTCGGACAGGCCTCGGCGCGCCGTGGCGCCCGCCACGTCGGAGTCGGCCCAGCCGAACTTGTAATTCCCGAGGCCTTCAAGCTCCGGGCGGTCGGTGACAGTCACCTTCCGGTCTCCTTGCTCTCAATCGCTTTTCGCGAAGTGCTTATGGTCACGCCGGAGCCGTCTGACGTGTCTACGGTCGCGCTCCGCCGGGGGTTCACCGGTGCGTTCCTCTGAGCCGCGAGGGCGCGCGGGCTCACATGGGTCGTGCACACCCCGTCGCCGTGGGCGATCGTCGCCAGGCGCTGGACGGGCGTGCCGAGCAGTTGCCCGAATGCCTCGGTCTCGGCCTCGCACAGCTGCGGGAACTCCGCCGCCACATGCGCGACCGGGCAATGATGCTGGCAGAGCTGCTCGCCGCCGGACTTGGCCTGGGTGGCCGAGGCGGCGTAGCCGTCGGCCGTCAGGGCCTCGGCCAGCATGCGCACCCGCTGGTCGGCGGGCACCTCGCGCATCACCGGCTCAAGACGCCTGACCAGGCCGCTCACCTGCGATCGGGCGAACTCGGCCACGGCCTCCTCGCCCACGCGCTCCGCCAGGAAGCGCAACGCGCTGCCCGCGAGGCCGTCGTAGGCGTGCTCGAAGGCGCTGCGCCCGGCGTCGGTGATCACGAACAGCTTGGCGGGACGCCCGCGCCCCCTCTGCCCGCGAGGCCGCGCCGTGCGAGGCTCTATCATGCCTTCGGCGAGCAGAGCGTCGAGATGACGACGCACAGCCGCCGGTGTGAGCCCGAGCCGCTCGCCCAGCGCGGCGGCGTTGATCGGGCCGTGCTCCAGGATCAGCCGAGCGACGCGTGCGCGCGTGCCGCGCTCCGCGCCTTTTTCGGCGTGCGTCATCCCAGCCACGTTTTTCACAACATCAGTGTGCCGTAATTCCTTCCCGGCACACAACCGGATGTCCGGGTTGCGCCAATGGACTTTGTCACGCAGGTAAGGCTTACCTAACCAGCGGAAACGTCTCCGGACAGGTCCACAGGGAGCCCGTCCCCCACCACCCCGGGGACGACGGGGACGGCCGTGGTGTCCCGGGGCGCGGCGGTCCCCGCGCGGCCGAGCACCAGGAAGGCCACCAGGGCCGCCACGGTCAGCCCGGCCATCAGCAGGGCCATCGGGAGCGCCGAACCCGATCCGCCGAGACCCACCAGCGGCGCGGCGACCGCCCCGAGCGCGAACTGGAGCACTCCGAGCAGTGCGGAGGCGCTGCCCGCGATCTGCGGAGCCTGGCCGGCCAGGGCCAGCGCGCCCGACCCCGGCAGCGACAGGCCCACGCCGCACATCAGGATGAACAGCGACACGACCACCGCGAGCAGGCCGAGGCCGGCGACCACTCCCGCCACCAGGCCGGCGGCGCCCGCGAGGCTCACCAGCAGGCCGGCGAGCACCAGGCGCGCCGGGGCCACCCGTCCGGCGAGCCCCCCGCCCACCTGGGCCATCGCGGTTAGGCCCAGCGCGTTGAGACCGAAGATCAGGGAGAAGCCGGTGGGCGTCACTCCGTAGATCTCCTGGAGGACGAACGGCGACCCGGAGATGTAGGCGAACATGGCCGCGAAGCCGAGCCCGGCGGCCAGGGCCCCGGCCATGAAGGAGCGGTCGCGGACCAGGAGGCCGAAGGTCGCGATGGTGTGCCGCAGGCCGCCGCCCTCCCGGCGCCCGGCGGGGAGGGTCTCGCGTACGCCCAGCGTCACCGCGAGCAGCAGGAGCAGCCCGGCCACGCTGAGGGAGACGAACACGCCCCGCCAGGAGGTCACCACCAGGAGTTGTGCCCCCGCGACCGGCGCCACGACGGGGGCCAGGCCGCTGACCAGCATCAGCGTGGCGAAGATCCGGGTGATGGCGGGCCCGTCGTACAGGTCGCGGACGACGGCGCGCACGATCACCAGTGCCGCGCCGCCCGCGATGCCCTGGAGCAGGCGCAGCGCGATCAGCGCGTCCACCGAGGGGGCGAAGGCGCACAGCAGCGAGGTGAGCGCGTAGGCGGCGACGCCCCCGAGCAGCGGCACGCGCCGCCCGCGCACGTCGCTCAGCGGCCCGGCGATGACCTGGCCCACGGAGATCCCGATCAGGCACGCGGTCAGCGTGAGCTGGACCTGGGCGGCCCCGGTGAGCATCTCCCCCCGGATGGCGGGCAACGCGGGCAGGTACATGTCGATGGACAGGGGACCGATCGCCGAAAGCGCCCCGAGGATCAGCAGGAGCAGGCCCCTTCGCCGCCCCCCACCCGTCTTCCCGTCACCGGAGGCCGCCACGGCCTCGTCCCGCTGGGGGGTCATGGGCATGCGGTCCCTTCAGGGCGTCTGAGTGCTCGAACAGCCCACGGGGGCCGAATGCGCATGAACAACATTAAAGACGACTTAATTCCCTGATAGATAATTATTTTGACCACATAGGCGCGCGACGGCTCGAACGGCCGGACCTGTCGTCACAGGTCAAGGCCATGAGGTGACCAAGCCGGTGGGGGTCGTGAGGGAGGCTGAGGACCGGCCGCGACCGGCTCAGTGGGCGGGTTTGAGGGTGATGGGGGCGAAGACGGCGCCCTGGGGGTCGGCGAGGATGGCGTAGCGTCCCGCCGGAAGGTCCGCGGGGCGCTGGAGGATGCTTCCGCCGTGGTCCTCGGCGAGGGCGGCGATGACGTCGCAGTCGGCCACGGCGAAGAAGACCAGCCACCGCGCCTGGACCTCGGGAGGGAACCGGTCGCCGATCGGCATCATGCCCGCGACCGGCCTGCCGTCCGCCAGCCACTCGGTGTACTCCACGCCCGCCGCGTCAGTGGCGCTGCGCGAGCCCCACCCGAAGACGGCCGGGTAGAACGCCTTGGCCCCCACGACGTCACGGCAGTCCAGCTCGTTCCAGCAGTGCGCGACCGGCTCGTTGACCAACTGGGCGCCATAGTGCCTGCCGGGCTGCCAGATCATGAACGACGCCCCCGCCGGATCCTGGAAGACCGCCATCGAGCCCTCGTCGAAGACCTGCACGGGCCCTACCGTGACGTGGCCCCCCGCCTCCTTGACCCTCTCGGCCACGGACTCGGCGTCGTCGGTGGCGATGTAGGTGTTCCACACCGAGGGAACGCTCTCGCCGAACGTCGGCCCGATGCCCGCCACGAGCTTCCCGCCCTGCCAGAACCGGCCGTATCCCCCCGCGTCGGGGTGGGGGTCGAACTCGGCCCGCCATCCGAACAGCCGCTCGTAGAAGCCCACCGACGCGCTGAGGTCGGTGCTCGAAAGGTCCACCCAGCAGGGCACGCCGGGCTTGTAACCGGTACGCGTGGGCATGCCTGGCCTCCTTGACGGCCGATGTCACGTCGCTCGCCCCTGCACGTCCGCACCCGCTCACGCCTGGTCGCGGATGCTTCCAGCTCTCAGCGGACGCCGCGCCGGCCGGAGCCGGCCCCGCGGTCGCGGCACGGGACACGGCCAGCGTCACACGGCGGGGCGGGCGCCACAGGAGCCGACGAGGCGGCTTGGCCGGAGGCGCCCGCAACCTTTACCACGACGCGGCACGGGGGCCGTGGTCCGCCGAATGAACCACGCGGCGCGGTCCCTAAACTCGTCAGCATGGACTCCCCAGCCGTCGCGCTCACCGATCTGGTCAAGCGATACGGCCGCACAGTCGCGATCGACGGTCTGACCCTGAACGCCGAACGTGGCGCGGTCACCGCGATCCTCGGCCCCAACGGCGCCGGGAAGACCACCACGGTCGAGATCTGCGAGGGGTTCAGGAGGGCCGACGGCGGCACGGTGCGCGTCCTCGGCCTCGACCCGGCACGCCAGGCGGCCGAGCTCAAGCCGCGCATCGGCGTGATGCTCCAGTCCGGCGGCGTGCCCCCGGCCGTACGGGCCGGCGAGTGGCTGCGGCTGGTCGCCCGGTTCCACGCCCATCCCCTCGACCCCGCCGCCCTTCTCGACCGGCTCGGGCTGACCGAGCACGCCCGTACGCCGTACCGCCGCCTGTCCGGGGGGCAGCAGCAGCGGCTGTCGCTCGCCGCCGCCGTCATCGGCCGCCCTGAGCTGGTCTTCCTCGACGAGCCGACCGCGGGGCTCGACCCGCAGGCCAGGCACGCCTGCTGGGACGTGGTCGCCGAGCTGCGCGCCCGGGGGGTGTCCACGGTGCTGACCACCCACCACATGGACGAGGCCGAGAAGCTCGCCGACAAGGTCGTCATCATCGACCGGGGCACGGTGGTGTCCGAGGGGAGCCCGCAGGCGCTCACGGGCGCCGAGCGGCAGCTGCGCTTTCGCGCGCGTCCCGGGCTCGACCTCGACGAGCTGCTCACCGCGCTGCCCACGGGCAGCACGGCCAAGGAGTCGCCGAGCGGCCACTACGTCATCGAGGGCCACGTCGGCCCCGAGCTGCTCGGCACCGTCACCACCTGGTGCGCGGCCGAGGGCGTCACCGCCGACGACCTGAGCGTGGAGCGCCGCACCCTGGAGGACGTCTTCCTGGAGCTCACCGGAAGGGAACTGCGATGACCGCCGCCCTCGATTTCACGCCCTCGCCCGGGGCGGCGCCCCTGCCCCGCATGGTGCTCGCCCAGGCCGGCGCCGAGGTGCGGGCCGTGCTGCGCAACGGGGAGCAGCTCCTGCTCACGCTGATCATCCCGATCCTGGTGCTGGTCGGGTTCTCGGCCGCGCCGCTGCTGGAGGTGCCGGGCAGGCGCATCGACTTCGTGGCGCCCGGCGTGCTCGCGCTCGCGATCATGTCCACGGCCTTCACGGGCCAGGCGATCGGCACGGGGTTCGAGCGGCGGTACGGGGTGTTGAAGCGCCTCGGGGCCACTCCCCTGTCGCGTCCGGGCCTGATGCTCGCCAAGACGCTCGCGGTGATCACCGTGGAGGTGCTCCAGATCGTCGTCATCGCCGCCGTGGCGCTGGCGATGGGCTGGCACCCCCAGGGCGACCCGCTGTGGGCGCTGGTCCTGGTCCTCGCCGGCACGGCCGCGTTCAGCGGGCTGGCGCTGCTGATGGCCGGAACACTGCGCGCGGAGGCCACGCTCGCCGCCGCGAACCTCGTCTACCTGGTGCTGCTCGGGCTCGGCGGCGTCGTCGTCCCGGTCACCGCGTTCCCGCACGCCGTACGTGCCGTCGTGGAGCTGCTGCCGATCACCGCGCTGACCGGCGGACTGCGCTCGGTGCTCGCGCACGGCGGCGGACTGCCGATCAGGGACCTGCTCGTACTGCTGGTCTGGGCGGCCGTTACCCTCGGTCTGGCCTCCCGCACCTTCCGGTGGGAGTGACGTAGACCCCAGGCATCCCCCCGACCGCACCAGCAGGTGCGAGGAACGCGAGAAGAACCCCCGATGACGCTGCCGTCGATCTCCGCGTCCGCCGGACCGTACCGCCCGGACCGCGCCCGGCCAGGAGCCTTCGTACGGACGGCCGCGGGTGCGGTGCCCCCGTCCGGGCTGGTGGTGCTGGGGATCCTGTCGGTCCAGATCGGCGCGGGCCTGGCCAAGAACCTTTTCACGCACCTGCCGCCCAGCGCCGTGGTGTTCCTGCGGATCGCGGCGGGAGCGGTGATCCTCGCGGCCGTCGCCCGGCCCCGGCTGCGCGGCCTGACCCGGCGTGACCTCGCCGTCGGCGTCGCGTTCGGCGTCACGCTGGGCGTGATGAACCTCTCGTTCTACGAGGGGCTCGCCCGGCTGCCGATGGGCATCTGCGTGACCATCGAGTTCCTCGGCCCCCTCGGGGTGGCGGTCGCGGCCTCGCGCCGCCGGATGGACCTGCTGTGGGTGGTGCTGGCCGCCGCCGGCATCCTGTTGCTCGCGCCCTGGAGCGATAGCGACGGCCTCAGCTGGATCGGCATCGGCTTCTCCGCCCTGGCGGGCGCCTGCTGGGCCGGTTACATCCTGCTGTCGGCCGCCGCCGGAGGACGTTTCCCCGGCACGACCGGGGTGTCCTTCGCCATGATCGTCGCGATGCTCGTCACCGCTCCGGTCGGGGTGGCCACCGGGGGCGCGGGCCTGCTCAGCCCGGAGCTGATCCTTCTGGGCGCGGGTGTCGGCCTGCTCTCCTCGGTGATCCCCTACAGCCTGGAACTGGAGGCCCTGCGCACCATGCCCAAGCGCGTCTTCGGCATTCTGATGAGCCTGGAGCCCGCGGCGGCGGCCCTGGTCGGCCTGGTCGTCCTCGGGGAGTTCCTCAACGTCCGCGAGTGGGCGGCCATCGGCTGCGTCGTCATCGCCTCCGTAGGCGCCACCCGCACATCCTGACCCCAACGCCCGCAGACAACCACCCCTGCCGAACCTCAGCCCTGGCCCTCCGCAGTCGCCCGGTCTCCACCTCGTAGACGAAGCCCCGCACAGACTCCGCCTCACCCCCACGGGCGTGGGGAGGACGACGGCGCGGCGGGCAACGTCTACCAGAACAACGGCTCACCCCCACGGGCGTGGGGAGGACTTCCTGCGGGCCGAGAAGGACGTGTCGGGTACCGGCTCACCCCCACGGGCGTGGGGAGGACGCGTTCGCCCTGGTCAGTGTCAAGCCGCTCGGCGGCTCACCCCCACGGGCCTCGTCGCGACCCCCGCCGCCCAGGGGGAACTGGACAAGGCCAGCTGGAACCTGCCCTTCGGCGAGCCCGCGTCGCTCGATCCGATCAAGGCGT
>NZ_JBEZFH010000060.1:0-36016 GCF_040649355.1 Sphaerisporangium sp. NPDC049002
CGTGTTCTTCGCGGTCCCCACGATCGTCACCCCCTGACCGACGTCCGGCCGACGTCACCCTCAGAGGCGTCACCGTCAGAGGGCTCACCTTCAGACGGCCGTCCGCGAGCTGGCGTCCCCAGTCGGGGGCGCCGGGCGGGACGCCGAGGCCGAGGTAGGACAACGACGACAGCGCGACGAGCGCGAACGCGACGTTCAGCAGGAGGTTCGCGATCACGATGGGCAGGATGTTGGGAGCGATGTGCCGGAACATGATCCGGGAGGGCCGGACGCCGAGGACCCGGGCCGACTCGATGTAGGGACGCGGAGCCTGCTCGATGACGGCGCCGCGCACCAGCCGTACGTCCGACGGGGAGAACAGCACGATCAGCACGGCGACGGTGACCCAGTAGCCCCTGCCGATGATGCCGGCGACGACGATGGCCAGGAGCACCGCGGGGAGCGCGAGCAGCAGGTCGGCGTAGCGGCCGGCCAGCAGGTCGACGATCCCGCCCCGGTAGCCCGCGACGGTGCCGAGGAAGAACCCGATCAGCATCGACCCCACAGCGACCACGAGCGGGCCGACCAGCGCGGAACGCGCGCCGGCCAGCGAGAGCTGGAGGATGTCCCTGCCGAGCTGGTCGGTGCCGAACAGGTGTCCCTCGACGCCGCCGGCGACGACCCCGAGGTAGATGTCCTGGTCCAGCGCGTGCGGGGCGATGAGCTCCCTGGCCGCCGCGCAGATCGCGACGAGGGCCAGCAGCGTGGCCGACAGGATCGCGACCACCGGCGGGCGCCGCCTCGGACCGCTCATCGCCGCACCGTCCTCGCCCGTACACGGGGATCTATCAGCAGGTAGGACAGGTCGACCAGGAGCGCCGTCGCCGAGACCACGAGGGCGACGACGAGGGTCAGCGCCTGCACCACGGGGATGTCCTTGAACAGCACCGCCTCCTGCATCAGCGACCCGAGGCCCGGCAGGGCGAAGGTGACCTCGATGAGCACGGTGCCACCGAACAGGTACGCCACCATCAGGCCGAGGCTGGTGACGATCGGGATGGCCGCGTTACGCAGCACGATCCGCAGCACCGCCCGCTCGGACAGGCCGCGGCCGCGGGCGAAGGTCACGTAGTCCTGGCCGAGTTCGCGGATCACGGCGGCCCTGGTCAGCTTGACGACGAAGGCGCCGAGGCCGAGCGCGAGCGCCACCGCGGGGAGGACCAGATGCCAGAGGGCGTCGGCGAACCCGGCGCCTGTTCCGTAGATGGGGAACCAGCCGAGGCCGAGCGCGAACACGTACAGCAGCAGCAGCCCGACCGCGAAACCGGGGGCGCTGACCCCGACGACGGACGCGGCGACCAGCAGCCGGTCGAGCCGGTGGCCCCGCCGGACGGCCGTCGCGATCCCCGTGGGGACGCCCACGAGAACGGACATCAGGAACGCGAGCCCGGCCGTGGCCGCGGTGACGCCCGTCTTGCCGAGCATGAGCGACCCGATGGGGCCCCCGGTACGGATGGAGGTGCCGAAGTCACCGGTGACCGCGTGGGAGAGCCACCGCCAGTACTGCCAAAGGAACGGCTCGTCCAGGTGGTAACGGGCACGGACCTGTGCCAGCGCCTCGGGCGTGACGTTCCGCGTGCCGAGCATGTTGCGGGCGACGTCGCCGGGGGCCAGGTAGAGGAGCGTGAACACGAGCAGGGACAGCGCGAGCAGCAACAACAGTGTCGCGCCGGCCCTGCGCAGCACGAAGGCGAGGACGGGCCGGTTCACTTCGCCGCGTACAGGTGTCCGGGCCATCCGGCGAGCATGGTGTAGGAGGTGTAGTCCTTCACCCCGATGGCGCTGGTGAACGCGACCGCGGCCTGCCCCCACCACAGCGGGAGGTAGGCGAGGTCGGCCGCCTGTGCCGCCTGCGCCTCGATGAGCAGCTTGGCCCGCTTGGCCTGGTCGGCCTCCCGGCCCGCCTCGGCGGTCGTCGCCGCGGCCCGCTTGCCGGCGTACTTGGCCGGGTTGCCGTCGGCGAGGAACCAGCTCCCGAGCTCCCCGGGGTCGCCGGTGGTGTTGAAGTACCACATGAAGCTCAGCGGGGGGAAGGTGTTCAGCTCGGCGAGCCACTGCTCGATCGGCAGCTCCTTGACGTCGAGCGTGATCCCGATCTTCTTCAGGTCGGCGGCGAACGCCAGCGCGGCCGTGCCCAGGTGGGGGCCGGTGTTCGGGTAGGAGAGGGCGGCGGTGAACCCGCCGGGCACCGAGGACTGGGCGAGCTCCTGCCTGGCCTTATCCAGGTCGTACTCGTACTGCGGGATGGCGGCCAGCTCTCTGGCCGCCTGCTCCGGCGTCCACAGGCCGCCGAACTGCTCCGGAGTCGAGAGCGCGGTGGCGACCTGGCCCCGGCCGCGCAGGATCTTCTCGACGACGGCGTCGCGGTTCACGGCGTGGGCGATGGCCTTGCGGACGTGGACGTCGCCGAACGGCTTGGCCGACACGTTGAACGTCAGGCCGGCGTAGGAGCGGTCCGGCGCGTAGACCACCCGCGTGCCGGCCACCGCCTCCCACTGCCGGGACTGGGCCAGGGGCACGTTCAACGACATGTCGGTCTTGTTCGCCTTCCATGCGAGCAGGCGCGTGTTGTCGTCGGCGATGAACTCGAACCGTATTCTGGCGACCTTCGGCCTGGTCCCCCACCAGGTGTCCACGCGCGTGAACTCCACGTGCGAGTCAGGGGCGAAGCTCGTGACCTTGTACGGCCCGGACCCGACGAGCGGCGTCTGGACGCCGCCGATCTGGCCCTTGGCCTTCTCCCAGACGGCCTTCGGCGCGACCCACAGGGCGTCGGCGTTGGACGGCAGCCACGCGAACGACTCGGCGGCGGTCTTGCTGGTCAGGGTGATCTCGCCTTCGCCCGACCTCACAGCCTTGTCGAGCCCCGCCCAGTATCCGGCGGTGCTGGGCGAGACCTTGGCGTCCCTGGCCATCTCGATCGAGGCAAGGACGTCCTCCACCGTGACCGGGCTGCCGTCGTGGAACCGGGCGCCGGCGCGGATCGTGTAGACGTAGGTCGTCGGTGACGTGCGCTCGAAGCTCGACGCGAGGGCCGGGACGATCTTGCCGGACGTGTCGACGCCGACCAGGCCCTCCATGCAGATCCCGGCGACGTAGTAGTTCAGGATGCCGGACTCCTGGCCGGGATAGAGGTTCGACAGCGACCCGGGCAGCGAGACCCGGAGCAGCTCGATGTCCCTGCCGGTGTCGGTCCCGGCGGAGGCGTTCCCGCCTGACCGCGCCGGCGGCGCCGGCGACGCGCCGCACGCCTCCAGAAGAGCCGGGATGGCCAGGCCCATGACGGCCGCCTTCAGCAGACCGCGGCGACTGTGGACGCCACACTCGACGATTCCCTCCATGCCACACCTTCCCGGCACAGTGATCTGTCTACCAGAACATCCCAAATGGATAGATGCAGTAAACACCATGCAGGTACCCGCCTACTAGGGGCATACCTACTGAAAGAGGGGGAAAAGGGGGGTGAGGTGCGACACAGACCGTGGCCCGCCCCCTGAACGGCCCGGATAACCCGTTGCGGGTGAGGGGCTGTCACCGTCTACGGTGCCCGGCGTGAGCCATGAGATGTTCCTACTTTTTCTGGGCGGTTTGGCGGTATTTGTCGGGGCCGTGGTCCAGGGCGGGGTGGGGTTCGGGCTGGGGCTGGTGGCGGCGCCGATCATCACGGTGCTCGACCCCACCGTGATGCCGGGCGCCATCCAGATCGTCAACGTCACGCTGCCGCTGTTCACCCTGGCCACCGAGTGGCGCATGGTCGACTGGCGCGGTCTCGGCTTCGCGCTGCTCGGCAGGCTGCCGGGCGGCGCCGTCGGCGCGTTCGTCCTCGTCTACGTCAGCACCCAGGCCCTCGGGATCCTCGTCGGCGCGATGGTGCTGGTCGCGGTGGCGGTCACCGCGACGGCGGTCGCGATCCCGAGGAACGGGGCGACGCTGACCGCGGCGGGCTTCGTGTCCGGCGTCACCGGGACGGCGACCGGCATCGGGGGCCCGCCCATGGGGATCGTCTACCAGCACGCCGCGGGGCCGCGCATCCGGGCGACCCTGGCGATGTACTTCTTCCTCGCCGCCGCGCAGTCCCTGGCCATCCTCGCCGCGGTGGGCAAGCTGCCCGGCCGGTCGGCGGTCGCGGGCGCGGCGCTCATCCCTTTCATGGTCGTGGGCTTCGCCGTCTCCGGACCCCTGCGCCGTTTCCTGGACGGCGGGCGCGTACGGGCCGGGATCCTCCTGGTGGCCGCTGCCTCGGCCTTCGTGCTGATCACGCAGAGCCTGGCCGGTTAATCTTGCGTTTCCTGATTGTTACCGGCGGCAACAAACTTTGACCGCCGGAGGTCTGGCGCGCGGGCTCACAGAGGAATACGTTGCCGCAAACAACATTCAAAGAAACGGCCAAGCCGAGACCCGGTCGAAGCCGTTGCCTCCCCCCGGCCAGAGCTCGGCCGGGCACCCCCAACAGACCCCCACGCCACCCCACGAAGTGGCCATTCATGCAGAAAGGACCCGGTGCACCTATGCGCAAGGGGATCCTCGGCCTGACAGCCGCCGCGGCGGCGCTCTCTCTCGGTCTCACCGCCTGCGGGGGCGACAGCGGCGACACGAGCACGGCCCAGAACACCGGCGGCGCCTCGTCGGCCGCCGCCAAGCCGGGCAAGATCGGTGTCATCCTTCCCGACAGCAAGTCGTCGGCCCGCTGGGAGACCGCGGACCGCAAGTACCTCGAAGAGGCGTTCAAGGCCGCCAACGTGGCCTATGACATCCAGAACGCCCAGGGCGACAAGACCGCGTTCCAGACCATCGCCGACCAGATGATCACCAACGGCGCCACGGTCCTGGTGATCGTGAACCTGGACAGCGGCACCGGCAAGGCCGTCCTGGACAAGGCCAAGTCGCAGGGCGTGGCCACGATCGACTACGACCGCCTGACACTGGGAGGCAGCGCCTCCTACTACGTGAGCTTCGACAACACCAAGGTCGGCACCCTGCAGGGCGAGGGCCTCGTCAAGTGCCTGACCGACAAGAAGGCCGACAAGCCGCTGATCGCCGAGCTGAACGGCTCACCGACCGACAACAACGCGACGCTGTTCAAGGCCGGATACGACGGCGTGCTCAAGCCGAAGTACGACTCGGGTGACTACAAGAAGGGCCCGGACCAGTCGGTGCCGGACTGGGACAACACCCAGGCGGGCACGATCTTCGAGCAGATGCTGACCGCCGAGCCCAAGATCGCGGGCGTTCTCGCGGCCAACGACGGTCTCGGCAACGCCGCGATCGCCGTCCTGAAGAAGCAGAAGCTCAACGGGAAGGTCCCGGTCACCGGCCAGGACGCGACCGTCCAGGGCCTGCAGAACATCCTCGCCGGCGACCAGTGCATGACGGTCTACAAGGCGGTCAAGAAGGAGGCCGACGCCACGGCCGAGCTCGCGATTTCCCTGGCCAAGGGTGAGAAGCCGACCGTCAGCGGATCGGTGAAGGACACCGAGACCGGCCGCGACGTCCCCTCGGTCCTGCTGGACCCGCAGGCGATCTTCGCCGACAACGTCAAGGACGTCGTCGCCGACGGATACGTCAGCAAGGACGAGCTGTGCACCGGCGACTTCGCCGACAAGTGCACCGAGGCCGGAATCCAGTAGCGAGGTCCGGTAAGGCATCGTGCCCCCGGGGAGGCCTCCCGAAGAGGCCTCCCCGGGGGGCCGCGCGAGCCGTGCCGTCAGTCTCTGAGGAGCAACGTGTCATCCCAACCCGTCCTGGAGATCCGCGGGCTCGACAAGAGCTTCGGTCCCGTGCAGGTCCTGCACAACGTCGCCTTCTCCGCGTACGCGGGGGAGGTCACCGCACTGGTCGGCGACAACGGCGCCGGAAAGTCCACCCTCGTCAAGTGCCTCGGCGGCATCCACCCGATCGACGCGGGCGAGTACGTCTTCGACGGCAAGCCCGTCCAGGTGAGCAGCCCTCGCGAGGCCGCCGAGCTGGGCATCGAGATCGTCTACCAGGACCTGGCGCTCTGCGACAACCTCGACATCGTCCAGAACATGTTCCTGGGCAGGGAGAAGAAGAGCGGCCTGGTCCTGGACGAGGCGACGATGGAGGAGATGGCGGCGACGACCCTCGACAGCCTCTCCGTCCGCACCGTCAAGTCGATCCGCCAGCTCGTCTCCAGCCTGTCGGGCGGGCAGCGGCAGACCGTGGCCATCGCCAAGGCCGTGCTCTGGAACAGCAAGGTGGTGATCCTCGATGAGCCCACCGCGGCTCTCGGCGTCGCCCAGACCGCCCAGGTTCTGGAGCTGGTGCGCCGGCTGGCCGACAACGGCCTCGCGGTGGTGCTGATCTCTCACAACATGAACGACGTCTTCGCCGTGTCGGACCGGATCGCGACCCTTTACCTCGGGAGGATGGCCGCGCAGGTCAAGGCGGCGGACGTCACCCACTCCCAGGTCGTCGAGCTCATCACCTCCGGGCGTAGCGGAGAGCTTGGCCTTCAGAACGTCAACGGAGTCACGGCATGAGTGCGACGACGGTCCGCAAGGGGGCGGCCGCGGAGGCCCCCAGCATCGGCAGCAACGTCCGCGGCTACGCGGAGAGGGTGCGCGGGGGTGACATGGGCGCTCTCCCGGCGGTGTTCGGGCTGGTCGTGCTGTGTACCGTCTTCGCGATCCTGCGGCCCGCGTTCCTCACCGCGATCAACTTCGCCAACCTCTTCACCCAGGGCGCCGCCGTCACGGTGATCGCCATGGGGCTGGTCTTCGTCCTGCTGCTCGGTGAGATCGACCTGTCCGCCGGGTACGCCAGCGGCGTGTGCGCGGCGGTACTCGCCACCACCTTGGCCAACCATGGCCAGCCGTGGTACGTCGCCGTCATCGCGGCGATCGTCACCGGCGTGGTGATCGGGGTCGCTCTCGGCGCGCTGGTCGCCAAGCTCGGCATCCCGTCGTTCGTGGTCACGCTGGCCGCGTTCCTGGCCTTCCAGGGGCTGGTGCTGATCCTGGTGAACGACGGTACCAACATCGCGGTCCGCGACCAGACGGTCCTCTCGATCGAGAACCAGAACCTCCCCCCCGCCCTCGGCTGGGGCTTCTACATCGCCTGCGTGGCCGTTTACGCCGCCGTCCAGCTCATACGGGCGCGACGCCGTGCGGGCAGGGGGCTGACGGTGGATCCCGCGACGGTCATCGCCTTCCGCGTCGGCGCGCTCGCGCTGGTCGGCGGGCTCGCCGTCTACGCCCTGAACGTCGAGCGAAGCCGCAACGCGCTCATCGTGTCCCTCAAGGGCGTGCCGATCGTCGTCCCGATCGTCGTGGCACTGCTGGTCTTCTGGACCTTCGTGCTGCGCCGGACCGCCTTCGGCCGGCACATCTACGCGGTGGGCGGCAACGCCGAGGCCGCGCGCCGGGCCGGCATCAACGTGGACCGGATCCGTATCAGCGCCTTTGTCATCTGTTCCAGCATGGCGGCCATCGGCGGGATCATCGCCGCCTCGCGCGACAACTCGGTGGACCCCAACACCGGTGGCAGCAACGTTCTCCTGTTCGCCGTAGGAGCGGCCGTGATCGGCGGGACGAGCCTGTTCGGCGGCAAGGGCAGGGTGATCGACGCGGTCCTCGGCGGAGCCGTGGTCGCGGTCATCAACAACGGCATGGGCCTGATGGGCTACAGCTCCAGCGTGAAGTACATCGTCACCGGGTCGGTCCTGCTGCTGGCCGCCGGGGTCGACGCCCTGTCCCGCAAGCGGGCCGCCGCCTCCGGCCTGAGGTGAGGTCCGTGCCGATCCGGGCCCGCCGTCGCGGCGGGCCGCACCCCAGATCTGATCGCACGAGGAACCAGAGGACCACGGATGATGCGCGCGGGCCCCTCACAGGAGGAGATCCGGCGCCACAACCTCGGCGTCCTCCTGCGCCACGTCCATCTGAGCGGGCCCACGTCCCGATCTGAGCTCACCACCAAGATGGGGCTCAACCGCAGCACCATCATGGCGCTCACCGCCGACCTGACCGCGGCGGGCCTCGTGCGCGAGGAGCTCCCGACGGAGACCGGCCGGGCCGGGCGCCCGTCGCTGGTGGTCCGGCCCGAGCCCCGCGTGTACGTCCTGGCGTTCGACATCGGCGTCGACAGGCTGGTCGCCGCCCGGGTCGGGCTGGGCGGCGTCATCCTCGACCGGCGCGAGGCCATCCGCGAGCGCGGGCCGTTCGTCATGGACGACGTCGTCGGGCGCCTCGCGTCCTTCACCGGGCAGATGCTGAAGAAGACCCGCTCCGACTCGGTCTGCGTCGGAGCGGGGGTGGCTTTCAGCGGTGGCGTGCGCAGCTCCGACGGCGTCGTCAGGTTCAGCCCCAACATGGGGGTCCAGGACGTCCCTCTCGGCGAGGAGCTGGAGGCCAGGCTGGCGCTGGGCATCCCCGTCGCGGTGGGCAACGACGCCAACCTCGGCGCGCTGGCCGAGCAGGCGCGCGGGGTGGGCGTGGGCTGCCGCGATCTCATCTACCTGCATGGGGACGTCGGCATCGGGGGCGGCATCATCGCGGCGGGTCAGCTTCTGGGCGGCCAGGGCGGCTACGGCGGCGAGGTCGGCCACATGGTCGTCAACGCAGGCGGCCGTCCCTGCGGCTGCGGGTCGCGCGGGTGCCTGGAGGCCGAGGTGGGGGAGCGGGCGCTGCTGGAGGCGGCGGGCCGCTTCGGCGCCGACATCGGCCGTGACGCCGTACGGGCCGTCGTGGACGCCGCCGACCGCGGCGACATCGTCGCCCAGGACGCGCTCGCCCGGGTGGGCGACTGGCTGGGCCTCGGCGTCGCCAACCTGGTGAACATCCTCAACCCCGAGATCGTCGTCTTCGGGGGCATGCTCAGGGAGATCTACCTGGGTTCGGCGGCCCAGGTGCGCAGCCGGATCACCACCGACGTCCTGCACGCCTCCCGCGAGAGCCTGCGGCTGCGCACCCCCGCCCTCGGCGACGACACCACCCTGGTGGGGGCGGCCGAGCTGGCCTTCGCCCAGGTGCTCGCCGACCCCCTGGAAGCCCTGGCCCGCGTCGGCCCCTAGCCGGCGGCGACGCGCCGTCCCGGGCGGTCAGCCCTGGGGGGCGCTCGCGACCATCGTGGAGCCGGCGATCCAGGTGTTGCAGGCGGAGGGGCCGGCGGCCTTGAAGCCGCGGTTCAGCCAGTTGGCGATGGTGCGCCCCTTGCCGTGGTCGCGGACCTTGCCGATCTCGTCGCCGCTCTCGCGGGTGGCGTCGAGCAGGTACTCCCAGTCGTCGGTGGTCCGGTCCAGGGAGTCCCAGACGCTGCCGATGAACGCTCCCGCGAAGCACTCCGCCTGGAGTTCGAGCCGCCGCAGCTGCTCGTCGGACTCGGTCTTGCTCCGGTGGGGCAGGTTGCCGAACCCGTGTTCGATGCCCGAGATGTTCTGCACGTGGTGGCCGTACTCGTGGGCGATGACGTCCATCAGGAACAGGTCCTCGGCCTGCCGGGTGAGGTACTTGTCGAGGAGGACCACGATCCGTCGGTACGACGGGCAGTAGATGCCCTGGGCGTTCGAGGGCCACTTCTGGCCGCACACGCGCCGCGGCCGGGAGATGAACTGCAGGCGCGGCTTGGAGAACGGGATACGGGCCTTCTTCAGCTGGGCGGCCCACGACTCGTTGAGGCACGCGAAGAGCGGCATGACGTACCTCTTGGCCGAGGCCGCGCTGCCGGGCGTGACGGGCTTCTCCGGGCACTCGGACGTGGGGAGCCTGCCGGAGGCGTAGAGGGCGTTCCCGGTCAGCGCGGCCGTGTTCCTGATCGGGTAGCCGGCCGCCGACGCCGGGGCGGCGTGTGCCGTCCCCACGAAGAGAGGACTCGCCAGCACCCCGGCGGACAGCGCGATGGAGATCCTTCGAATGATCACAGCACGGCAGGCTAGCCGCTATATCCACTCAAGGACCGATAAATGGGCTTACCGGACCTGGTGGCGTGCGGGCGTTCTAGGCGACCATCGCCGAGGAGGCGATCCAGGTGTTGCAGGCGGAGGGGGAGACGGCCTTGTAGCCGCGGCTCAGCCAGTTGGCGATGTTGCGCCCCTTGCCGTGGTCGCGGACGTCGCCGGTCTCGTCTCCGCTCTGCAGGTCGTCGTCGAGCAGGGCCTTCCAGTCCTCGGCCGTACGGTGCAGCGAGGGCCAGACGCTGCCGATGAACACCCCGGCCAGGCACTCGGCCTGCAGTTCGTGCCGGCGCGTCTGCTCGTAGAACTCGGCCTTGCCGTTGTTGGGCAGCCGGTCGTAGGCGCGCCACAGGCCCGCCGTGTTCTGCACGTGGTGGCCGTACTCGTGGGCGATCACGTCCATGAGGAACAGGTCCTCCGGGTCCTCGACGACGGCGCTGTCGAGCATGACGACGATGTGGCGGCTCGCGTTGCAGTAGATCGCCTGGACGTTCTTGGCCCACTTCCTGCCGCAGATCTTCTGGGGCTTGGTGATGAAGCTCACACGCGGCTTGGCGAACGGCAGGCGTGCCTTGGCGAACTGGGCCGCCCACGCGGCGTCCAGGCACTTCACGAGGGGCACCAGGTAGGCCTTCACCGAGGCCACGCTCCCCGCCTGGACCGCCGGTTCCGGGCAGGGAGCGGCGGGAAGGCGGCCCGAGGCGTACAGGGGGCTCTTGGTGAGGGTGTCCGCGTTCCTGATCGGGAAGCGCGCCGTGGCCGCGTTGGCCGTACCGCCCAGCAGTGAGCTGGCGATCACGACACAAAGGAGGGCAAGTGAGGACGTTCGCATGGTCCCGTGAGGGTACGCGAGCCGCCTACTTGGCGTAAAACCGATCTAACGTGGACAAGCTATGGAGGTTTCGAGAGGTTGGCCCAAGAGAGTCCAGAGAGTGAGACTCTTAGGCGAGCCCGGAGCGCCGCTGGGACGGGGCTCCCGGGCAAATAGACTCGGGCGTGGTCGACAACAGGCGGAGGGGATGATTCCGTGAGCGAGCGGAGCCAGCGAACCAACGGTTCGGGCGCAGGGCGGGCCGGCCTGCTGGAGTCCGTGAAGGGTCCGGGAGATCTCAAGCGCTTGGAGGCCGACGAGCTGCCGGCCCTCGCCGCCGAGTTGCGTGAACTCCTGATCTCCACCACCTCCCGCGTCGGAGGCCACCTCGGCCCGAACCTCGGGGTCGTCGAGCTGACCATCGCGCTGCACCGGGTCTTCGACTCGCCGTCCGACCGCATCCTGTGGGACACCGGCCACCAGGCGTACGTCCACAAGATGCTCACCGGGCGCGCGGGCGACTTCGTCAGGCTCCGCCAGGAGGGCGGCCTGTCGGGCTACCCGAGCCAGGCCGAGTCCGGCCACGACGTCATCGAGAACTCCCACGCCTCCACCGCCCTGTCCTACGCCGACGGGCTGGCCAAGGCTTACAAGCTGCGCGGCGAGACCGGCCGCACCGTCGTCGCGGTGATCGGCGACGGCGCGCTCACCGGCGGCATGGCCTGGGAGGCGCTCAACAACATCGCAGGCCACGCCAAGGACCCCGACCTCCCGCTCGTGATCGTCGTCAACGACAACGGCAGGTCCTACTCCCCGACGATCGGCGGCCTCGCCTCCCACCTGGCGTCGCTGCGCATGACGCAGAACTACGAGCACGTGCTGGAGTTCGTCAAGCAGAACCTCGGCCGGGTGCCCGTCGTCGGCAACCCGCTGTACGAGACGCTGCACGGCGTCAAGAAGGGCATCAAGGACGTCCTCGCGCCGCAGGTGATGTTCGAGGACCTCGGGCTGAAGTACGTCGGCCCGATCGACGGCCACGACGAGCAGGCCGTCGAGGCGGCGCTGCGCAAGGCCCGCGACTTCCGCGGGCCGGTCATCGTGCACGTCCTCACCACCAAGGGGTACGGCTACTCGCCCGCGGAGAACCACGACGAAGACTGCTTCCACTCGCCGCAGCCGTTCGACCCGCTGACCGGCGAGGAGCAGCCCAAGCCCCACAGCTGGACCAACGTGTTCAGCCAGGAGCTCGTGCGGCTCGGTGCCGAGCGCGACGACATCGTGGCGATCACCGCCGCCATGCTCCACCCCACCGGCCTCGCCGCGTTCGCCGAGGCCTACCCCGACCGCACCTACGACGTCGGCATCGCCGAGCAGCACGCCCTGACCAGCGCGGCGGGGCTCGCGCTCGGCGGCCTGCACCCGGTGGTCGCCCTCTACGCCACCTTCCTCAACCGCGCCTTCGACCAGTTGCTGATGGACGTCGCGCTGCACCGCCTGCCGGTCACGGTCGTGCTCGACCGCGCGGGCGTCACGGGCGACGACGGGGCCAGCCACAACGGCATGTGGGACCTGTCGATCCTCCAGGTGATCCCGGGGCTCTCGATCGCCGTGCCCCGCGACGCCGCGCGGCTGCGCGAGCTGCTCGCCGAGGCGGTCGAGGTCGGCGACGGCCCGACCGTGGTCCGGTTCCCCAAGGGTGCGGTCGGCGCCGAGATCGAGGCGGTGGGCAGGCTCGGCGAGATGGACGTCCTGCGGCAGGGGGGTGAGGAGGCCGACGTGCTGCTGGTGGCCGCAGGCCCGATGGCCCAGGCCGGGCTGGACGCCGCCACGCTGCTGGACGCGCAGGGCATCTCGGCGACCGTGGTCGACCCCCGCTGGGTCAAGCCTCTTCCCGAGACCCTGGTGGCCGCCGCGGCGGCGCACCGGCTCGTCGCGGTGGTCGAGGACAACGGCCGCGTCGGCGCGGTGGGCGACGCGGTGGCCCGCCTGCTGAGGGACGCGGGCGTCGACGTCCCGGTGCGCACCTTCGGCATCCCGCAGCGGTTCCTCGACCACGCCAAGCGGGCCAAGATCCTCACGGACATCGGCCTCACCGGCCAGGATCTCGCGCGCGAGATCACCGAGGCGGTCGCCAGGCGCTCGCCGATGCTGGAGGGCGACCCCGCGCGCTGACACGCCGCTCCGCGGGGCCGGTCCGGCCCCGCGGAGGTCCCCCTTGATCCCCCGATTCGCCTGGTCATTCCCCTCACGTTCCGGCCGGCCGAAAGCCGGTCGGGTTCGCCTCCCCGGGCACAGAGAGGAATGTTTGTCCGGTCGGGGGGTACGCATGACCCGCGCTTTCGCGGAAGGCGTCCTGCGCGATCAAAGACGATCAGGGGGCGTGCCCATGTCTGTTTTCCGTACCAAGACGGTCGAGCGCTCGATCGAGGACACCGAGTCGCCCGAGCACCGGCTCCGCCGCAACCTGAGCGCCCTCGACCTGACCGTGTTCGGTGTGGGCGTGATCGTCGGCACGGGCATCTTCGTCCTCACGGGCCAGGTGGCCAGGGACACCTCCGGCCCGGCCGTCGCCATCTCGTTCGTCGTCGCGGGCGTCGTCTGCGCGCTCGCCGCCCTGTGCTACGCCGAGTTCGCCTCGACCGTGCCGGTGGCCGGCTCCGCGTACACGTTCTCGTACGCCACCATCGGCGAGTTCCCCGCGTGGATCGTCGGGTGGGACCTGATGCTGGAGCTGGCCCTCGGCGGCGCGGTCGTCGCGGTCGGATGGTCCGGCTACTTCGCCGAGCTCCTGGCCACTCTGGGCATCCACCTGCCCGCCACGCTCGCAGGCGAGCACGCCGCCTTCAACGTCCCCGCCGTCGTGATCGTGCTCGCGCTCACGGCCGTGCTGGTGGCCGGCATCAAGCTGTCCGCGCGGTTCAACCTGGTCGTGGTCACGATCAAGGTGGCCGTCGTGCTGCTGGTCATCGTGGCGGGGCTGTTCTTCGTGAGGAGCTCCAACTACAGCCCGTTCATCCCGCCGTCCCAGCCCATCCCGGCGGCGGACGGCCTCAAGGCGCCGCTGATCCAGGTGCTGTTCGGCGTCTCCCCGGCGGCCTACGGCGTGCTCGGCGTCTTCTCGGGCGCGGCCATCGTCTTCTTCGCCTTCATCGGCTTCGACGTGGTGGCCACCGCCGCGGAGGAGACCAAGAAGCCGCAGCGCGACCTGCCCATCGGCATCATCGCGTCCCTGGTGATCTGCACGGTCCTGTACGTCGCGGTGTCGCTGGTCGTCGTCGGCATGCAGCCGTACTACCGGCTCAGCCGGTCGGCGCCGCTGGCGGGCGCGTTCCGCGTCGTGGGCCAGGACTGGCTGGCCACGATCATCAGCGTCGGCGCCCTGGCCGGGCTCACGACCGTCGTGATGATCCTGATGCTCGGCCAGAGCCGCATCTTCTTCGCCATGAGCCGCGACAACCTGCTTCCCCGGGGGCTGGCCGCCGTCCATCCCCGTTTCGGCACCCCGTACCGCATCACGATCATCATCGGCGTGGCGACGGCGCTGCTGGCCGGGCTCATCCCGCTGTCGGCCCTGGCCGAGCTGGTCAACATCGGGACGCTGTTCGCGTTCATCCTGGTCTCCGCCGGTGTCGTCATCCTGCGCAGGACCCGGCCCGACCTGCCCCGCGCCTTCCGTACGCCGCTGGTCCCGCTGGTGCCGATCCTGTCGGTGCTGGCCTGCCTCTACCTCATGCTGAACCTCCCCGTCGAGACGTGGCTGAGGTTCGTGATCTGGATGGCGATCGGGGTCGTGCTCTACTTCGTGTACGGCATGCGGCACAGCCGGGTCGGCGACCGGCCCCCGGTCGCCGTGCGGTGACCCTTTCGCAGGACCACGACGCCTCCGAACGATAGACCCGTGCGCGGGCGCCGGAGACCGCTGGACAATGAGAAGGGAGCCGGGCGGGGCACGGGAGGAAGACCATGGTCACGCTGGAAGACGTCGCCAGGGACGCGGGGGTGTCGCTGGCGACCGCCTCGCGGGTGCTCAACGGCAGCAGCCGCCAGGTGGGAGCGGCCATGCGGGCACGGGTCGAGTCCTCGGCGGCCAGGCTCGGCTACCGCGTGGACGCGGCCGCGCAGACCCTGGCGCGGGGCGCGAGCAACGTCGTCGGCCTGGTGATCCAGGACCTGACCGACCCCTACTTCGCGGCCATCGCCGACGGGGCCATCCGCGCCGCCGACCTGCACGACATGGTGGTGACGCTCGGCACCACCTACCGCGACCCCCGGCGCGAGATCGCCCTGGTCGCCACGCTGAACGCCCAGCGGGCCCGTGCGGTGCTGATCGCCGGGTCGCGCGTCGTGGACGACGCCATGATCCGGCGCCTGCGCGCCGAGCTCGACTTCTACCGCGCCTCGGGGGGCCGGGTCGCCATCATCGGGCAGGACCTGCTCGGCACCGACACCGTGGCGCCCCTGAACCACGAGGGGGCGCGCAAGCTCGCGGTCGCGCTCGCGGGCCAGGGGCACCGCCGGTTCGCCGTGCTCGCGGGGCCGACGAACCTCTACACCGCCATCGACCGGGCGGCCGGCTTCGCCGAGGGGCTCCGCGAGCTCGGCCTGCCCGCGCCGATCGTGGTTCACGGCGGGTTCGACAGGGACGGCGGGTACGCCTCCGCCGTGGAGCTGGTCCGCATGGAGACCGGCGCCACCTGCGTGTTCGCGGTCAACGACGTGATGGCGGTCGGGGCGCTGGCCGCCTTCAGGGCGCAGGGGGTCGACGTGCCGGGCGATCTGTCGATGGCGGGGTTCGACGACATCGCCTCGCTGCGCGACCTCGCCCCGGCGCTGACGACGGTACGGCTGCCGCTCGCGCGCATGGGGTCGCTCGCGCTCGACCTCGCGCTCACACGGGAGGACGTCCCGAGACGGACGCCCGTCGAGGGCGAGGTCGTCCTCCGCGAGAGCGTGCGAAAGCTGACCGACGCCTGACGCGTCCGCGTACGAGCCGGCGGACGCCTCACCGCGTCCGCGTACGAGCCGGCGGACGCGGGCCGGCCCGCGGCGAACGCCTGACCGCGAGGGTGTGAGGGAACCTTACTTCGTAAAGGCGGTCACTCTTTGGGCTCGTCCTTGGCGGCCAGACGGGTCAAGGCCGCCGACAGGGGACGCGCCGTCAGGGCGATCTGCCACTCGCGGGCGCCCAGCTCGCGCAGGCGCGCCTCCACCGCCCCCTCGTCGAGGTCGGCGGGAGGCTCCCAGGTGAGCCGCCGGATGGCCTCCGGCTGGAGCAGGTTCTCCGTGGGCATGTGATGGGTCTCGGCCAGCGCCGCCACCGCCGCCCTGGCGCCCGCCAGCCGCTTGGCGGCGGCCGGATCGCGGTCGGCCCAGCGGTTGGCCGGCGGGGGACCGTCCCCCGGGCCGCTCGGCTGGGGGAGCTGCGGCTCCGACAGCACGCGTGCCCGCCCGATGGCGTTGAGCCAGTCGCGCAGGTGGCGCCGGGCGCTGCGCCCGGTGAACGGGGCTATGTCGGTCAGGGCCTTGGTCGTGCGCGGCTGCTCCAGCGCGGCGGTCACGATCGCCGAGTCCGGCAGCACCCGCCCGGGTGCCAGGTCGGCCTCGCGCGCCAGCTCGTCGCGCAACGTCCACAGCTCACGGACCACTGCGAGGCCGCGCAGGGAGCGCACTCGGTGGATGCCGGAGGTGCGCCGCCAGGGGTCGGTGCGCGGCGGCGCCGGGGGAGCGGCCAGGATCGACGCGAACTCCTCCTGCGCCCATGCCAGCTTCCCCTCGGCGGCCAGCTCGTCGTGGAGCATGTCGCGCAGCTCGATGAGCACCTCGACGTCGAGCGCGGCGTAGCGCAGCCAGTCCTCGGGGAGCGGCCGGTGGGACCAGTCGGCCGCCGAGTGGCCCTTCTCCAGGCGCAGCCCGAGGACGTTCTCGACCATCGTGCCGAGGCCGACGCGCTCGTAGCCGAGGAGCCGTCCGGCCAGCTCGGTGTCGAACAGCTTGCGGGGGGTGAAGCCGATCTCCGCCAGGCAGGCGAGATCCTGCGTGGCGGCGTGCAGGACGATCTCGGCGTCGGCCAGCGCCGCGTCCAGCTCGGACAGATCGGGGCAGGAGATGGGGTCGATGAGCGCGCTGCCGGCGCCGGCGCGGCGGAGCTGCACGAGGTACGCCCGGCCGCTGTAGCGGTAGCCGGACGCGCGCTCGGCGTCGACGGCGACCGGGCCGGTGCCCTTGGCGAACGCGCGTACGGCCGCCGCGAGCGCGGCGGGGTCCTCGATGACCGGCGGGATGCCCTCGCGGGGCTCCAGAAGCGGGACTATCTCGGATGCGGGGATGATTTCGTCGTCGGTCACGTCCTGAAGGACTCCGGGTCTTCGCGACGCGCGGACCGTTGCGGGAGGGCCGCGACGTCGGGTGGCAGGGGTGGGATGCCCGCGGCGAGGCACATCAGGTCACACCAGGCGGCGACGTGCGCCGAGAGGTCCTCCTCCAGGGGGGACCACGACGCGCGCAGCTCCAGCTCGGTGGTGACCGGGTCGTCGGCCTTGTTGCCGAACCCCTCGGAAACGGCGCGGGTGACCGTGCCGCCCGCGGCGGCGTAGCGGGCATGGCGTGAGTCGAGGGCCTCGGTCAGCCAGCTCCACGCCACCGGCCCGAGCATCGGGTCGGAGGTGATCTCCGGCTCCATGTCGGCGCGGACGTAGGCGACCAACCGGAAGGGACCGTCCCATCCGCGCTGGCCGTCGGGGTCGAACAACATGATCAGCCGGCCTACCGCGAGCTCGTCGTCGTCGCGGTAGACGGATGCTCCGACCGCGCCGGAGTAGGGGGCGAGCCGCTGGGGGGCGGGGATGTCCTCCAGCTCGATCTCGGGCCTGACCTCGGCGGGACGCAGGCTTTCCAGGGCCCGCCGGAATGCGGCAGGCGCCGGTGGCGCGTCACCGATGGTCATGATGGCAGCGTAGGCCGGAGTGGGCGATGCCGGAAGCGGGGGGGTATGCGCCGGATGCACGGGTGGTGATCAAGCCGCGATCACCGGGCCGTCGCCGCGCTTCACGGAATCCCGGTCGCGGCCGTCGTCGTGCCCGTAGAGGCGGCGTCGCCGCTCGTATCCCCGTTCGCCGGCAATGAGCGCACAACGCACAGTGCGGTGCTCGGTGGAACTCCACATCGCGGTCATCGCGAGCCTTTCGTCGGGTCCCGGGATCGAGAGTACGGACGGACAGGAGTGCGCGTCGCCGGGCCGGCGCTTCCCACCCGCGCGCCTTTGTCCGTGAACTCGATGACTGGTCCGACGTTGACACGTCACGGCGACATTTCCCCGCAACGCGCTCGGCGTGTCCCGAAAGTGGTCACGGAATCAGCGCCGCGCGGTGTTTTGACGAACATTTGAGCCAGCCGCGACATGATCACGGACCTCACGTGAGACGTACCTTACCCGCGCTTGGGATTGCCTTGACGCGGCAGGCGACCGTTCGGGCCCGAACCGGCCTACCGAACCAGACATAGTGTACGGTTCGCGGCTTCATTAGCATGACGGGACATCAGCCCGGTAAGTATCTTTTTCGCGGCAAGCTTTGGTATCAGGCCCCGGCGCCGGTCCCGGGACGACAGGGCACGCACGCGGTGCGTGGACCGGCCCCTCGCCGTGGCACCCTGGATAGGTGAATCCCGAGACCGCCGAGTCCCCGTTCGTCCGTGCCTGCCGGCGACTTCCCGTGCCCCACACGCCCGTCTGGTACATGCGCCAGGCCGGGCGCTCGCTGCCCGAATACCGCGCGGTGCGCGCCGACGTGCCGATGCTCACCGCGTGCGCGACGCCGGACCTCATCGTGGAGATCACGATGCAGCCCGTGCGGCGGTACGGGGTGGACGCGGCGATCTTCTTCAGCGACATCGTGGTGCCGCTCAAGGCCATCGGGATCGACCTCGACATCAAGCCCGGCGTCGGCCCCGTCGTCGCCGCCCCGATCAGGGACACCGCCGCGGTCGGCACCCTGCGCGCCCTCGACGCCGGCGACGTGCCGTATGTCACCGAGGCCATCCACGCGCTGACCAAGGAGCTCGGCCCCACGCCGCTCATCGGGTTCGCCGGCGCCCCCTTCACGCTGGCGTCCTACCTGATCGAGGGCGGGCCGTCCAAGAACCACGACCACACCAAGGCCATGATGTACGGCGAGCCCGCGCTGTGGGACACGCTGATGAGCCGTCTCACCGACATCACCCTGGCCTACCTGCGGTTGCAGATCGACGCGGGCGCCTCGGCGGTCCAGCTGTTCGACTCCTGGGTCGGCGCCGTCGCCCCCGGCGACTACCGCGAGTTCGTCCTCCCGTACACCAGCCGCATCTTCGCCGGCCTGGCCGACCTCGACGTGCCGCGCATCCACTTCGGCGTCGGCACCGGCGAGCTGCTCGGGCTGCTCGGCGAGGCCGGCGCCGACGTGGTGGGCGTCGACTGGCGGGTGCCGCTCGACGAGGCCGCGCGCCGCGTCGGCCCCGGCAAGGCGCTCCAGGGCAACCTGGACCCGGCGGTCCTGTTCGCGCCCTGGGACGTCGTGGAGGCCCGCGCCCGCGACATCGTCACCCGTGGACGGGCGGCGGAGGGCCATGTGTTCAACCTCGGCCACGGGGTGCTGCCCACGACCGATCCCGGCCAGCTCGCCCGCCTCACCGACTTCGTGCACGAGGTGTCCGTCCGCTGATCACCGCTCCGGGGGCCCCTCAGGAGTGTCAAGAGCGTCTGGGGCGTCCTGCTGGGGGCTCTCCCCCTCCTCGGGCGCGACGGGCGTCCAGGGGGCGTAAGGCTTCTCAGGGACGTCCGGCTTCTCTGGGACGTCCGGCTTCCCAGGGGCGTCCGGCTTCCCGGGGACGTCCGGTCTATCGGGGGCGTCCGGTGCGGGTCGTCGCGCGGTGGCGTGGCGCTGGAGGGACGGCACGCGCCGCCGTACGGCCACGTAGGCGATCCAGAGCACGCCGAGCACCACCAGCCAGGGCAGGAGCGCGCCGAAGACCGTCAGGGCGATCCTCGTCGTGGTCGCCAGGGCGTGCCAGCCCGCCTTGAGGCCGCTGAGGAAGTTCGGCGGCGCCGGCTTGGGGGGCGTGGGCGCGGGGCGGGTGACGTGGACGAGGTTGAGGGTCAGCGTGCCGAGGGCCGTCTGGGCCGCCAGGGTCCTCTGCCGGGCCTGTAGCGACTCCAGATCGGCCTCGCGGGTGGAGATCTCCCGCTCGACCTCCAGCACCTGGGCGATGGTCTTCGCCCTGGACATGAACTTTCGGACCTGGTCGAGCGCCGACTTGGACGACTTGACCCGGCTGTCCACGTCGGCGATCTGCTGGCTGACGTCCTCGGTGCCGAGGCTCAGCGACTCCCGGACGCCCAGGTCCTTGCCCAGTTGGTCGACCACGGCGGGATACCGGTCCGGGGGGATCTTGAAGACGATGGCCGACCTGCCCTCGCGCCCGTACGAGGTCGACCGCTCGCTGTCGACGCGCCCGCCCGCCGCGGTGACGATCTGCTTGGCCTTGTCGGCCGCGACGGTCACGTCCTTGACGCGGACCGCCATCTCGCCGGTGTAGACGATCGCCCGGTCCGCCTGCTTGACCTCGACCTTGGACGAGGACGCGGAGTCCCCCGAGCCCTGGCCCGCGGCCCCGCTCCCGCCCGCCCGCGTGTCGGCCTGTGCGGGCATTTCCGCCGGCCGCCGCGCGGCAGGATCGGCCGGAGCGGTCCCCGAGCTCGACTGGTCCCCGGACCCCCCGCAGGCGGAGACGGCGAGGACGACTGCCGCCAGGGTCACCATCAGGGACGGGCGGCTCCGTAGGATTCTCATGCCCTTGTTGACGAAACCGGCGAGCACCCGGTTTGAGCGGGCCGCGTCACAATGGCGTCACGTTCTCCGCCCGCCGCCCCGGAGCCGCGCCGTGACCAGCGCACGAGGTGCTCGCGGGCGGGTAACGTCTGGAGACATGGAAGGGACTCGGCGGCACGTCGTGGTCGTGGGCGGGGGCATCGCCGGGCTGGCGGCGGCGTGGCATCTCCGCCAGGAGGACGAGAGCCTCTCGGTGACGGTGCTCGACGGCGCCTCGCGCATCGGCGGCAAGCTGCTCGCCTCCGAGGTCGCGGGCATGCGGGTGGACGAGGGCGCTGAGGCCATGCTGGCCCGCCGCCCCGAGGGCAAGGAGCTCGCCCGCATGGTCGGGCTCGGCGATGAGCTGGTCCACCCCGGCCCCACGGGCGCCTCGGTCTGGACGCGGGGCGAGCTGCGCGCCATGCCCAGGGGCCACGTCATGGGCGTGCCCTCCGACGTCGTCCAGCTCGGCCGCTCGGGCATCCTGTCGCCCGCGGGCCTCGCCCGGGTGCCGCTCGACCAGATCCTGCCCGCGACGCTGGTGAGCTCCGATGTCTCCGTCGCGGCGTACATCCGGGCGCGCATGGGCGGGGAGGTCGTCGACCGGCTGGTTGAGCCGCTGCTCGGCGGCGTCTACGCCGGGCGCGCGGAGTTCCTGTCGCTGGACGCGACCATGCCCCGCGTCGCGACGATCGCGCGCACCGAGCGCTCGCTGCTCCGGGCCGCCCGCGCGATCAGCGACGAGGCGCCGAAGGACGCGGGCCCGGTCTTCACCACCCTGAAGCGCGGCATGGGCAGCCTGCCGGAGGCGGTCGCGGCGGCGTCCGGCGCCCACATCAGGACCGGCGTCATGGTGCGTGAGCTCCGGCGCACCCGCACCGGCTGGCGGCTGGTGGCCGGGCCCACGAGAGAGCCCGAGACGATCGAGGCCGACGCGGTGATCGTCGCGGTGCCCGCGCCGGCGGCGGGCAGGCTGCTCGGCGACGAGGTGCCCAAGGCCGCCGCGGAGCTGGCCCGCATCGAGTACGCCAGCATGGCGATCGTCACCCTGGCCTACCCGCGCGGGGCGTTCCCCGAGCAACCTGCGGGCAGCGGCTACCTGGTGCCCCCGATCGAGGGACGGGCGGTCAAGGCCGTGACGTTCAGCACGGTCAAGTGGCCCCATCTGGCCGAGAGCGACCCCGGCCTGCTGGTGCTGCGCTGCTCGATCGGGCGCCTGGGCGAGGAGTTCGTCCTCCAGCGCGACGACAACGAGCTGGTGGCGCTCGCCATGGCCGAGATGGCCGAGATCATGGGGGCGCGCGGGCTTCCCCTGTCGACCCGGGTGAGCCGCTGGGGCGGCGCCCTGCCGCAGTACGACGTGGGCCATCTCGACCGGGTCGCGCGCGTCCGCGCGGCGGTCGCCGTGCAGCCGGGCCTCGCGGTCTGCGGGGCCGCCTACGACGGGCTGGGCATCCCGGCCTGCGTCGCGACCGCCCGCACGGCCGCGGCGGGGGTCCTGGCGTACCTGCGGGAGCGGCACGGGGGAGAATGGCGTGAGGACCAGCGAGCGGCCGGCACCCGCTGAGAGCCCCGCTGGCGTCAGGCGATTGAAGCTGTCGATGGAAGGCGAGTGCGATCAGTGACGGAGAGCAGTGCGCGGCCCAAGGCGCGCGATCTCAACCAGGTCATCCGCTACACCATGTGGTCGGTCTTCCGGGTGCGCGAGCCGCTGCCGGGTGACCGCCAGCAGGTCGCCCACGAGGTCGAGGCCGTGTTGTCGCAGGCCGCCGAGAAGGACGTCGTGACGAGGGGCTCCTACGAGGTGGCGGGCTTCCGGGCCGACGCCGACTACATGTTCTGGTGGCACGCCTCCACGCCCGAGGATCTTCAGGAGGTCTACGGCCGCTTCCGGCGCACCTCTCTTGGACGGGCGAGCGAGCCGGTGTGGTCGGTGATGGCGCTGCACCGCCCCGCCGAGTTCAACAAGTCGCACATCCCGGCGTTCCTCGCCGAGGAGGAGGCGCGGGGCTTCGTCTGCGTCTATCCGTTCGTGCGTTCCCTGGAGTGGTACCTCCTTGAGGACTCCGAGCGCCGGGCCATGCTGGCCGAGCACGGCAAGATGGCCCGTGACTACCCCGACGTGCGCGCCAACACGGTGGCGTCGTTCGCGCTGAACGACTTCGAGTGGATCCTGGCCTTCGAGGCCGACGAGCTCCACCGCATCGTCGATCTGATGCGGCACCTGCGCGCCTCCGAGGCCCGCAGGCACACCCGTCTTGAGGTCCCGTTCTACACCGGCACCCGCAAGCCGCTGGAGGAACTGGTGGCCGCCCTGCCATAAGCGGTCATTTCCCTACAAGGCCCGGTAGAGCAGGACATGCATCACTCTTGCCCCAAATGCCCCATGCCTATCATCGTGGGAACAACCCACACGAGTCCGCGATCTTTGGCATACTCAGGGGGATATCCCATGTCGACGTGAGGCAAAGGGTGAACAGGGGCAAGAGTCTGGCACGTTCCAGGCGAGGGGGGCACCGGCGGCGCAAGGCGCGCCGGACACGGGTTCTGGAGGTCTTCGCCGGGCTGGCCGCCATCGTGGTGGCGGCCGTGGCGATCGGCGGGGTGTTCGTACGGCCCGGCGGCGGCGCGTCCGCGTCCGGTGTCCCCACGCTCGCGCCGAGCGTCGCGGGCGTGCCCTCGGCGACGCCGGACACGGCCGGGAAGGGCTCCGGCGTCGAGGCGGCGAGCACGGGCGCCAAGAAGGCGCGTGGGGCGGCGAAGACGGCCTCGGGCCCGTCGAAGCACACCGACGCCAAGGCCATGAGCTACTTCAAGAAGCGGTGGGTGGGCGACAAGGCCGTCAAGCGGATCACCGACATACGGACCATCGGGAAGTACCTGCGGATCTACACCAACCTGCCGGAGTCCGCCCACAACTCCAGGTCCGCGATCGACCTGTGCAAGCGGGGCCTCGAATACCTCGTCCAGGAGGTCGGCGACGAGCACCCGGTCGTGTTCGTCCAGGCGGAGTTCGGCCAGAACGGCAACCCGGTGCTCGCCAACATCCTCGGCGGAGGCGACGACTCCTGCCGGCTCACGCATCCAGCCCCGAACTAAGGGACTCCGGGCCAGGGGGCTCCGGATCGGGGAGGTCAGGGACGGGGAGGCTCTGGGCCGGGGGGTCCGGGACGGTGAGGCTCTGGGCCGGGAGGTCCGGGACGGGGAGGCTCCGGCTCGGAGCCTCCGGCCGTCGCACCCGCACCCGGGTCCTGCCGCAGACCTCGCATCGCTGCGTGACCACCAGGCCGATGGCCTCGATGGTCTCCCACCTGTGGCGTAGGTGCACGCGGACCCTTCTCTTTCTTCATCGCATCCAGGCGCAGATGCGACTCCACACAATTTCCTGCCGACGCCACTGCTGAATCGGCATTGAACTGAAGTGACTCTTCACGCCTTAGCGGATTTCGTGATCAATCGGCTGCCCGGCATCGTTGGATTCAGCTGCGCGGAGCGATATGGGGTGGGAACGATTTCCTTGGCCTGCGAAGAGCGGCTTAAGTTGAGTAAGCCCTAGAACGGCCTGACCGGAGTGCACTCCAGCTGGATCTCGGCCAGCATGTCCTTCGAGCGGGATTCGTTCTTGAAGAAGACGGAGATCTGCTGCCGGTATTGCTTCAGCGGGTAGGGCGGGGTCCCCGACCACGTGTAGTAGCCGGTTATCACTGCGGTCGTGTACCACGGGTGGGTGTCGGGGCACTTGAGGAACAGGTTGGCGCCAGCCTGCGGTTCCAGGATCGCGCTGGTCCTGATGGTGACGGTCGCTGGTGGCTGGACGGCGGCCGAGGCCGGAAGCGCCGGGACAAGAAGCCCACCGGCCAGGGCGGCGGCGACCGCCGCACCGGTGATTCCGCGTGTTCTCATGATTTTCTCCTTCACTTCCTTGCCCGAAGGCGGGGATCTCCAGGAGAAGTGTCCTTTCGCGATCTTGAGAGCGACTTGAGGTCCACTTGGACGGCGGTCGAAAAGGGGGAGCGGGAGTGCCCGGCAGCAGAAGCGTTCCACCGGTTGTACCGATGTTTCGGAATAAGCCTGACCAGCTCACATTGGGAGCAGCGACAAGCGACGCCCTTCCGGCGCGGGCGGAATTCGATGACCCCCGTGTCCGGCTGGAAGAAGCCCGCAGAGACCCCATGGATCCGATCGCGGCCGAAGTCTGAGCGATTGACCGCAATTTCCGGTACATCCTGCTTGTGAATCACTTGGCGCGGTTGGGTGCCGCCAGGAGGCGAAGTCGGAGCAGGAGAGACACCGCGCGCCGCGGCGAGCCGGGAACTCCGCGAAGAGACATGGGCGGGACGGAACCTGCCGGCTCACGCGGCCGCAGGACCCGCAGGCGTTCTCCTACCCCGGCCTTGGTACGCGCATGCGCCGGCCGTGACTTGGCGTATGCCGTCAATCACGGTCGCGAGCCGCTCGCCGGGCGGCCCGCGACCTCATGCGCGGACGCTACTCGCTCGGCACGAGCCGCAGCGAGACGGAGTTGATGCAGTAGCGGTCGTCGGTCGGGGTCGGGTAGCCCTCCCCGTGGAAGACGTGCCCGAGGTGTGAGTCGCATCGGGCGCAGCGGACCTCGACGCGGGTCATGCCGAGGGAGTGATCCTCGATGAGGGTCACGGCCTCGGACTCCGACGGCTCGAAGAACGACGGCCAACCGCAGTGCGAGTCGAACTTCGTGTCGGAACGGAACAGCTCGGCTCCGCAGGCACGGCAGGAGTAGACCCCTGTCGTCTTGGTGTCGACGTACTCTCCGGTGAACGGACGCTCGGTGCCCGCCTGGCGGAGCACCCGGAACTCCTCGGGGGACAGCTGGACACGCCAGTCGGCGTCACTCTTGACCACCTTCTCCATGCCTCCAGCCTATGCGCGGGCGGAGCGGAGGCGTTCCCCGGATCCGGGACGTGAGGACCTTGTCAGATGCCCGGGGAAATCGGTCCGGCGATTTTTCGGGCCGAGCATCCTTTCGGAATGCTTTCAGCGTCTTTAGTAGCGGAGGGTTGATCACCTCCAGCTGAGGGAGGATCGCCGGTCCATCCCCGCCTCAGGCGGCGTCCGCGTCCACGCGGCGCGCCGTCATACGGTCGGGGGAGGCCGCCGGACGGGTGGCACGTCAGCGCCGGGTCCGGTGATCGTGGCGGGCGATCGTCGAGGTCCGTCCCGTTCGAGCGCCCGGTCCGCCACCGAGGTACTCCGGGACGGACCGTCCCCTCCCGGTTTCTGTCACCGTCGCGGGGTACGGTCGGAGGCATGGCGTCGCCATTCATCGAGCTCAACGTCGGGGACCGTGTCATCAAGGTCACCAACCCCGACAAGATCTATTTCTCCGACATCGGGGCGACCAAGCGCGAGCTGGTCGAGTACTACGTGTCGGTCGGCGAGGGGGCGCTGCGCGCGCTCAGAGACCGGCCCACCTACCTCAAGCGGCATCCCGACGGGGTGCAGTCCGAGGCGATCTACCAGAAGCGCATCCCGACCCGGCGCCCCGACTGGCTGGAGACCGTCACCATCCGGTTCCCGAGCGGCCGCAGCGCCGACGCCCTGCGCGTCACCGAGGTCGCCGCCATCGCCTACTGCGCCAACCTCGGCACGATCGACTTCCACCCGTGGCCCACCCGCGCCGACGACGTGGAGCATCCCGACGAGCTGCGCATCGACCTCGACCCCCAGCCCGGCACCGGCTTCGACGACGCCAGGGAGACCGCGTTCGCCGTGCTGGAGGTCCTCGACGAGCTGGGCATGCGCGGCTTCCCCAAGACGTCGGGCACCCGGGGCATCCACATCAACGTGCGCATCGAGCGCCGGTGGTCGTTCACCGAGGTGCGGCAGAGCGCCATCGGCCTCGCCCGCGAGGTGGAGCGCCGCCGCCCCGACCTGACCACCACGGCCTGGTGGAAGGAGGAGCGCGGTGAGAAGGTCTTCATCGACTACAACCAGAACGCCCGCGACCGCACCATCGCCAGCGCCTACTCCGTGCGCGCCCGGCCCTACGCCCCGGTGTCCACGCCGGTGACCTGGGAGGAGCTGGCCGACGTCGACCCCCGCGACTTCGACATCCGCACCGTCCCGCCGAGATTCGCCGAGCTGGGCGACGTGCACAAGGAGATCGACGACCGCGCGTTCTCCATCGAGCCGCTGCTCGCGTGGTACGCCAAGGACGAGCGCGGCGACATGCCCTATCCGCCCAACTACCCGAAGATGCCCGGCGAACCCAAGCGCGTGCAGCCCAGCAAGGCGAAGCCCTAGGGATCTTCTAGGCGAACAGCACCTCCGCCAGCTTCCGGTAGTCGTCCAGGGGGTCGGTTCCCGGGTCGGTCAGGAGCTGGATGTTGACGTGGTCGGCGCCCGCGGCGAGATGCTCGTCGACGCGGCGCTTGACCGTCGCCGGGTCGCCGTAGACGACCAGGGCGTCGATCAGGCGGTCGCTGCCCTCGCCCGCGAGGTCGTCGTCGCCGAAGCCCAGCCTGCGCCAGTTGGAGGTGTAGTTGCTCAGGCCCAGATACATCCGTACGGCCTGCCTGGCGATCGAGCGCGCGTGGTCCACGTCCTCGGTGAGCACGACCTTCTGCTCCGGGGCCAGCAGCGCGCCCGCGCCGAGGATCTCGCGGGCCTGCCTGGTGTGCTCGGGCGTGGTCAGGTACGGATGGGCGCCGGCGGTCCGCTCGGCCGAGAGCCGGAGCACCTTGGGGCCGAGCGCGGCCAGCGCCCGGCTCTCGACCGGCACCCCGGCCGCGTCGAGCCCGTCGAGGTAGCGCTCAAGGGCGGCCAAGGGCTTGGTGTACTCCGTCACCGCCTCGGGGTGCCCGGCTCCGACGCCGAGGAGGAAGCGGCCCGGGTGCCTGGCCTCGATGCGCCGGAAGGAGGCGCCCACGGTCCGCGGGTCGTCCTTCCAGATGTTGACGATCCCGGTGGCGACGGCCACCGTGGTGGTCGCGTCGAGGAGCTCCTCGACGATCCGCAGGTCGCCGTCCGGCGATCCGCCCACCCAGAGCGCGCCGTAGCCGAGCTGCTCCAGCGACAACGCCAGCTTCGGGGTGAACGGGGGCCTTCCCTGCCAGACACCGACTTCACCGAGTGCGGGTCTCGTCATCATCTCGTCCTTTCGATGGTCCTGGTCCGTCCCCTGCGCCGCGGGGGTCGTGCCGAGGCCCGGAAGACGACGCCGGGCGACTCCCCACAACAGCGATAGGGATCAACACCCGGGGGACTCGAATTATTCGGCCTCGCGCGGCGTGGTGCCCGCTCCCACGTCGGCGTGCCGCGACATGGTCGCGGCGGCCCGGCGCACGGCCCCCACCGGGACGCTGGGGACCAGCTTGTCCAGGAAGGCGTACCGGCGGGCGAGCGAGGCGATGTAGGCCCCGCTGGTGCCGGCGGCGGCCCGCACGTCGTGCCACCAGTCGGCGATGTCGCCCCAGCCGGGCGCGGCCAGGGACCCGCCGAACTGCTGCACCGCGAGCGCCGAGCACACCCCGGCGAACGCCAGGCGGTCGGCCAGCGGCCAGCCCGAGAGCGTGCCGAGCACCAGGCCCGCCCCGAAGACGTCGCCGGCCCCGGTCGGGTCGAGCGCGGTCACCCGCAGCGCCGGGACGTACGCCTCCTCGCCGGTCGTGGAGTCGATGGCCATCGCGCCGTTGGCGCCGTCGGTGACCACGGCCAGCGGGACGCGGTCGGCGATCTGGTACAGGGCCTCGCGCGGCGTCTCCGTGCCGGTGTACGCCATGGCCTCCACGGCGTTCGGCATGAAGGCGTGGCAGACGGCGAGCTGGTCGAGAAGGGTGGGGGACCAGGTCTCGGAGGGGTCCCACCCGACGTCGGCGAAGATGAGCGCGCCGTCCTTGTGCGCGAGATCGGCCCACGTGCCGGTGCCCCCGCTGCCCAGCGGCTCCTCCACCGACAACGGCACGATCACCGCGCTGGAGCGGGGCGGGCGGCCGATCATCTCGGTCGCGGCCATGGGCGGGGGGTGCCCGTGGGTGACCATGCTGCGGTCGCGGTTCACGGCCATCGAGACGGTCACCGGGGAGTGCCACCGCTGGAACCTGCGCGACCTGGACAGGTCGACCGACTCCTGCTCCGACAGGATGCGCCAGTTGAAGTCGGCGTAGTCGTCGTCGCCGAACGCGGCGGCCATGGAGGTGCGCAGGCCGAGGCGGCTGGAGGCGATGGCCAGGTTCGCGATACCGCCGGGGCACGACCCCATGCCGTCGGCCCAGACCTCGGTGCCGGCGGCCGGCATCGCCTGGAGCCCCGTGAAGACGATGTCGAGGAAGACGGTGCCCGCCGTGAACACGTCGAACTCTGGCCCGTCTGGGCAGCGTTGATCGGCTAGTGGGTCATACGCCTGGACAGACACGGAGTGAGTCCTCCTCGACTGAGCGAAGATGTGCGCACTCTTGCACGTTTCGACCACCCAGATCAAGAGTTGACGGGCAATGATGCTCATTTTTGCTTAGTAGCGCGCAAGAATGACTGATACGATCCTGGCGTGCTCCAGCACGTCCGGCATGCCGAGATCATGGCGCGTGTCCGCCTCGCGGGCGCCACGAGCGTGCGCGACCTGGCGGCCCAGCTCGGCGTCAGCCCCTCGACCATCCGCCGCGACCTGGAGATCCTCGACCGCGACGGCACGCTCACGCGCGTACGCGGTGGAGCGCTCGCCGGCGGGGGAGCGGGTGGTGGAGTCTCCGCAGGCGGGGGAGCGCCCGGCGGCCTCGTCGCCGGCGCCGGTGACGACCTTGCGTCCGGGCGGCCCGAGAGTCCCGGTGAGCGCGACAAGGACGCCGTGGCCGCCCGCGCCGCCCGGCTGGTCCGCGACGGGGATGTCGTGCTGCTCGACGTCGGCAGCACCACCGTGAGGCTGGCCCGCCACCTGAGCGGCCGCCGCGTCACCGTGGTCACCTCCAGCCTGGCCGTCGTCGACGTGCTGCGCGGCGACTCCGCCGTGGAGCTGCTGCTGCTCGGCGGCATGCTGCGCCGCGCCCCCCACTCCTCGCTCGTGGGGGTGCTGACCGAGGAGGCGCTGCGCCAGGTGTCCGCCGACCGCGTCTTCCTGAGCGCGAGCGGCGTGCGCCCCGATGGGCAGGTGACCGACTCCACGATCGCCGAGGTCCCGCTGAAGCGGGCCATGATGGTGGCCGCCGGGCAGGTCGTCCTCCTGGTCGACCGGCACAAGTTCCCCGGCAACGGGGCGCTGCGGGTGTGCGGCCCCGAGGAGCTCGACGTGGTCGTGACGAACGAGGGCGCCGACGAGCCGACCGTCCGCACCCTCACCGGGGCGGGCGCGCAGGTGCTGCTGACATGAAGGAGCAGGTATGAGGCTGGCCATCCTCGGCGGCGGCGGTTTCCGCGTCCCGCTGGTGTACGGCGCGCTGCTGCGCGACACCGGCAGGCCGAGGGTCGAGGAGGTCGTGCTGTACGACGTCTCCGAGGAGCGTCTGGCCGCCGTGGGCCACGTGCTCGCCCAGCTCGCGGCCGGGTGCGACGACCCGCCGCGCGTGCGTGCCACCACCGACCTCGACGACGCGCTGCGCGACGCCACGTTCGTGTTCTCGGCGATCAGGGTGGGCGGGCTCGAAGGCCGCACCGCCGATGAGCGGGTCGCCCTCGACCTCGGCATCCTGGGTCAGGAGACGATCGGGGCGGGGGGCATCGCCTTCGGCCTGCGCACCATCCCGGTGGCCATGCGCGTGGCCGAGCGTGTCGCCGCCGTCGCGCCCCGGGCGTGGGTCATCAACTTCACCAACCCCGCCGGCATGATCACCGAGGCCATGCAGCGGGTTCTGGGCGACCGCGTGGTGGGCATCTGCGACTCTCCGCTCGGGCTGATCCGCAGGGCCGCCCGGTCGCTCGGCCTCGACCCCGCCCGCACCGCCCCCGACTACGTCGGGCTCAACCACCTCGGATGGCTGCGCGGGCTGTCGTACGGGGGGCGTGACGTGCTTCCCGACCTGCTCGCCGACGACACGGCGCTCAAGCTGGTGGAGGAGGCACGGCTGTTCGGCCCCGAGTGGGTGCGGTCGCTGGGCGCGCTGCCGAACGAGTACCTGTACTACTACTACTTCACCCGGGAGGCCGTGGCCGCGATCGGCGGCGCGGCCCAGACCCGGGGGGAGTCCCTGCTCCAGCAGCAGTCACGGTTCTACTCGGCGGTCCGGCGGGAGCCCGAGCACGCCCTGGCCGAGTGGCAGCGCGCCCGCAGGGAGCGCGACGCCTCCTACATGGCCGAGACCCGCGACACCACCCAGGCCGGTGAGCGTGACGCGGCCGACCTCTCGGCCGGCGGGTACGAGGGCATCGCGCTCGCGCTGATGACCACCATCGCCCGGGGCGGGAGCACGACCATGATCCTCAACGTGCGCAACGGCTCGGCGGTCGCCGGGATGCCGCCCGAGGCCGTCGTGGAGGTCCCCTGCGTCGTGGACGCGGGCGGGGTGCGACCGCTCGCGACCAGGCCGCTGGCCGGCCAGTTCCTCGGGCTCGTCCAGCAGGTCAAGGCCGTCGAGCAGCTCACCATCGAGGCGGCGGTGACCGGCTCGGCGGGCGTGGCGCTGCGGGCGTTCGCCTCGCACCCGCTGGTCGACTCGGTCTCGGTGGCCCGCCAACTGCTCGACGGCTACCGCGCCCGCGTCCCCGAGCTCGCGTCGGTCCTGCACCCGGCCCCCGGCCCCGTACGGTAGCCCCGCCGCCGGGATCGTCAGGTCTGGATGATCGCGGCCTTCTCCCGGGTGTACGCGAGGACGGAGTCGTGGCCGTAGCCGCTGTCCTTGACGCCGCCGAACGGGAGGCCGGGAGGCATCTGGCGGAAGGTGTTGACCCAAACCGTGCCGCTCTGCAGGTCGCGGACGAACCGGTGGGCACGCCCGAGGTCGCGGGTCCACACCCCGGCGGCCAGGCCGTACGAGGAGTCGTTGGAGATCGCCAGCGCCTCCTCGTCGGTGTCGAAGGGGATGGCCACCGCGACCGGGCCGAAGATCTCCTCCTGGCACACGCGGAGCGAGTTGTCGGTGGTGGTGTAGAGCGTCGGGGCCACCCAGTAGCCGCCGGGCATCGACGGGACCACCGAGGCGCCGGTCGTGCCGCCGAACACCAGCTCCGCGCCCTCCTTCTCGGCGATCTCCAGGTACCCGGTGACCCGCTCGTACTGGCCCGCCGACACGATCGGGCCCATCGTCGTCGCGAGATCGAGCGGGTCGGCCAGCGTGAGGCCTCCCGCGACGGCGGCGACGCGCTCGATCATCTCGTCCCAGACGGGACGCTGGATCAGGATGCGCGAGCCCGCGACGCAGACCTGCCCGGCGTTGCCCGTGTAGACGGAGTTGACCGTGACGCCCTGGGCTGCGGCGTCCAGGTCCGCGTCCGCGAAGACGATGTTGGGGGACTTGCCGCCCAGCTCGAAGGTGAGCGGTTTCAGTGAGTCGGCGCTGGCCCGCGTGATGGCCTGGCCCGTCTGGGTGGAGCCGGTGAGGCTGATCTTGCCGACCCCCCGGTGCCGTACCAGCGCGTCGCCGACCTCCTCGCCGAGCCCGCTGACGATGTTCAGCACCCCCGGAGGCAGCACGTCGGCCAGGAGCTCGCCGAGCCGCAGCACCGACGCGCACGCCTGCTCGGCGGGCTTGACGATCACGGTGTTGCCGGCGGCCAGCGCGTACGCGGCCTTCGCCGAGAACGTCGAGATGGGGGAGTTCCACGGGATGATCCCCAGGACCACGCCGTACGGCTCGCGCCGCGTGAGCCCCAGCGTGTCGGGCCCGAGGATGACCGTGTCGCCCTTGACCGCGTCGAGGACGTCCCCGGCGGCGATCCGCCACAGGTACGTCATGCCGGGCAGGTCCTTCTTCAGGGTGTCGCGCAGGATGCGGCCGTTGTCGCGCGTCTCGACGCGGGCCAGCTCCTCGGTGTGGGCCGCGAAGACCTCGGAGACCTCGCGCAGGAAGCCGGCGCGCCCGAGAGCGGGCATCCCGGACCAGCCGGGGAACGCCTTCCTCGCGGCGGTGACGGCGGCGTCCGCGTCGGCCCGGCCGCTCGCCGGGATCCGTGCCCAGACCTCGCCGGTCGCCGGGTTGACCGAGTCCAGTGTGCGGCCGTCCGCGGCGGGCACCAGCGCGCCCCCGATCAGGTTGCGGTATTCCGTGATGCTGCCTGCCATCCTCAACTCCCGCGTCGGCCGTACCGGACCTGACCAAGCGTACGCTTGCTCAACTACCTCCGGGAAGCGGTGCGATTCGGCCGCCGGCCGGGCGCCGACCGGCCTGACATATCACGGTTTGTGATCAAGATCGGTTACTGCTGCGGAATGACGGTTTTGCCGATTAATTTGGAGTTCCAGTCGTCCCATTTCCGACAGGAGAACCCCGTGACCGACAGCTCGTTGCCGCCCGGCGAGCCGCCAAAGATCGACACCACGGTCTCCCACTCGCCCCGGATCTGGAACTACTGGCTCGGAGGCAAGGACAACTACCAGGTCGACCGCGAGGTCGGCGACCAGTTCCGCGAGGTCTTCCCCGACATCGTGGAGATCGCTCGCAGCTCGCGGGGGTTCCTGTCGCGCGCGGTGACCTATCTGGCCGCCGAGGCGGGGGTCCGCCAGTTCCTGGACATCGGCACCGGGCTCCCGACCCTGGACAACACCCACGAGGTCGCCCAGCGGATCGCCCCGGAGTCCCGCATCGTCTACGTGGACAACGACCCGGTGGTGCTGACGCACGCACGCGCCCTGCTCGTCAGCGCGCCGGAAGGCGTCACCCAGTACATCGACGCCGACCTGCGTGACCCCGAGACGGTCCTGGAAGCGGCGGGCCGCACCACCCTGGACTTCGACAGGCCGGTGGCCCTGATGCTGCTGAACATCCTCGGTCACGTCTCCGACATCGAGGAGGCGCGTTCCATCGTCAAGCGGCTGACCGACGCCCTGCCGTCCGGCAGCTACCTGGCGATCGCCGACGGCACCAACGTCGTGCGAGGGCCGGAGTTCGAGGCCGCGATCGCCATCTGGAACGCCAGCGGCTCGGTCCCCTACAACCTGCGCTCCCCGGAGCAGATCAGCGGCTTCTTCGACGGCCTGGAGCTCGTCGAGCCCGGCGTGGTCTCCTGCCCCAACTGGCGGCCGGACGACCACGAGAGCCAGTTCGCCCGCGAGGTGGACGAGTTCTGCGGGCTCGGGCGAAAGCCCTGACAGCCGCATCCCTGACGGCCGCGTGGGCTGACGGCCGCGTGCGCTGACCGTGACCGGCTTCGTGCGCTGACCGGCTTGGTGCGCTGACCGGCTTCGTGCGCTGATCGGCGGCGTGCGCTGATCGGCCGCGTGCGCTTGATCGGCCGCGTGCGCGGACGGGACGGCCCGCGCCTGGAAGGCACGTACCGCCCCGTCCGCCGGGCACCGCTCAGTGCGGGCCGGTCCGCTTCGTCACCCCGTGGCCCGGGGCGTGCCCGGCCGGCCGCGCGCCGCTACGACTCGTCGACCGGTGTCTCCTCGCCAGTCGTCGTCGAGGTGTAGACGCCCCACATCGTGGCGGACGACGGCTCGGTGTAGGCCTTGCAGACGAGTGATGTCTCGATGGAGGACTGCTGCTCCTCTATGTCGGGGAGGGCGCTCTGGCACGACGCCAGGGACTCGTACCCGCCCTTGATCAGCTCATCGGAAGGAGCGGCCGCGAGGGCCGCCGACGCGAGTGTCGCGGGTACGGCGAGCGCGCCGCTCAGGGCGAGTGCCGCGAAGACGTTTCTCCTCATGGAGATCGACCTCCTCTCGTGCCGCCGAAGGTGGCGGCCACATGAGAGCGTGACCCGGCCGGCGTCACCGGAGCATGACGCGTGCGTGACGGGAGGGCGGGCTCCTGCGGTTCGCCAGGCCGCATGCTGACCCAATAAAACGGGACATATCGCCATCTACCGGGTACATAGTCGGAGGAGAGACGGCGACGGGAGGGCTGCTTACCAGACGACTCGCTTTCCACACGGGAGGCAGCAGAACTTATGGAGAGCGGCGACCGGCCCGTCCTGCGGGTCGACCTTCTGGGGGGCTTCCGGCTGCTGGCCGGACGCGAGCAGGTGACCATCTCGGGCGGCTCCGAGCGTCTTCTGTCGTTCGTCGCCCTGTGCGGGCAGGCCGTACCCCGGACCCTGATGGCGGGCACGCTGTGGCCTGACCGGCCCGAGCGGCGGGCGTACGCGAGCCTCCGGTCGGCGCTGGCGCGTCTCGAAGGGGTCGGACGTCAGGTCCTCGACATCGGCGCGACCGAGGTACGCCTCAGGCCGGTCGCCGGGGTCGACGTGGACGAGGCCCGATCGCTGGCCAGGCGCATCCTCGACCCCTGCGCGCCCACGCTCGAACAGGACCTCAGCGCGGCGACCGTGGAGAAGTTGTCGGTCGACCTGCTGCCCGGTTGGTACGACGACTGGGTGGTCCACGAGGCAGACGAGTGGCACCAGCTACGGCTGCACGCCCTGGAAGCCCTGGCCGAGGACTTCATCAGGGCCGGCAGGTTCGCCGACGCGGTGGCCGCCGCCGGGGTGGCCGTACGGGCGGAGCCGCTGCGCGAGAGCGCCCACGCCGCGCTGATCCGCGCCCACCTCGCGGAAGGCAACCAGGCCGAGGCCCTTCGCGACTACGAGCGGTACGAGCACCTCCTGGACTCCGAGCTGGGCCTGCGCCCGACACCGCTCGTCGGCGAGCTCGTCGCCGGCCTCCGCACAGCCGCACGCTGAGACCACCCCGCTTCCACGGCCCCGCCGTCCTACGTCAGGCCGTCCTTCCTTCGTCGGGCCGTCCTTCGTCACGTCGCTGTCACGGCATACCGGACACCATGTGCTTCGACGGCAACGGGGTCACCTGGACCGTCGCGATCACCTCGGGTGGCCCGGACAAGCGAAGGAGTCGGTCATGGCAGGCAAGCGATCTGTGATCCTGGTCGCTCCGGCGGTCCTCGCGCTCGCGCTCGGACCCACGGGAGCCTCACAGGCCTCGGTCGTCGCCCGTTCCGTTGCGGGAGAGCCCGCCGCGTCCGGTACGGCCCCGGGGGTGCCCGTGCCGCGCGACCGGGGCGACTACGCCAAGGGCTTCGGAGAGGGGTACGCGGCGGGCAGAGCGGAGTGCGACGGCCGGCCCAAGCCGAAGACCCGAGGACGGGGGCTGCCGGCGAGCCCCGACTACGAGCGCGGATACGCCACGGGCTACGACGAGGGCTACACGAGCTGCGAGAAGGCGGCCGGCGAGACTCCTCGGAAAGAGCCTCCGGGCCTCCACACGCCCGTGACGCCCCCCGAGCCTCCGGACCTTCGTGAGGCACCGTGTCGCCGGCCAGGCTTATGGGACCACCGAGGGTGGTTTTCTGCCACGAGCATGGGACCACCCGGTTGCCAGTGATGGGACCACCCCGCGTGTCG